>NZ_JBFUMH010000028.1:0-43872 GCF_054049475.1 Microvirga sp. P5_D2
TTGCGGGATGGCGCATGGTGTAGACCGCTGGTCTCGCGCCGAACGATGCGCCGCTTAAAAAAGCATTGGATTGGTCCTGAAAGTGGACTCCACTTTTGGGTCCGGTGCCCTTGCTCTCCTTTTGCCCCAAGAGCATAATCCGGCCCCTTTCGCGCGGTTCCTCGGGACCGGGCATTCTGGATAGCTGCTCAATGACCGAACTGGCCGAACTGGAAATGCAACTGGCCCGCCTCAAGCAGGAGCATCGCGATCTCGACATGGCAATCGATGCCCTCGAGAGCCTGATCACAGGCGACCAGCTACAAGTCCAGCGCCTGAAGAAGCGCAAGCTTGTCCTGAAAGATCAGATCATCCGTCTCGAAGACCAGCTGACTCCCGACATCATCGCCTGATTTCTCTGGAGCGTTCGAGGCAAAGCTTGCCTGTAAAGCTTGCCTGTCTTGGGCTGCTTCGTTATGTCCGCCTCATACCATCGAAGGCGTAAAGAGCCGGAGCACATCATGGCGCAAGCCCCCGTTGCCATCATCATGGGCAGTCAGTCGGACTGGGCCACCATGCGCCACGCCGCCGAGACCCTCAAGGCGCTCGGGATCGCCTTTGACGCCCGCATCGTCTCCGCCCATCGCACCCCTGACCGCCTCGTGGCCTTCGCCAAGGGTGCCAAGGCTCAAGGATTTCAGGTGATCATCGCAGGCGCGGGCGGTGCCGCCCATCTGCCAGGCATGGCCGCCTCCATGACCCCCCTCCCCGTTTTTGGCGTGCCGGTGGAATCGAAGGCTCTGTCCGGCCAGGACAGCCTGCTCTCCATCGTGCAGATGCCCGCCGGCATTCCGGTGGGGACGCTCGCCATCGGCCGGGCCGGAGCCGTGAACGCGGCCCTGCTCTCGGCCGCAGTCCTCGCTCTCCATGATCCCGCCCTGGCCCAGCGCCTCGATGCCTGGCGCCAGCGCCAGAGCGACAGCGTGGCCGAACGCCCCTCCGACGAAGGCTGAACCGATGATCCGTCCCGGCTGCACCATCGGTATTCTCGGCGGCGGACAGCTGGGCCGCATGATGGCCATGGCGGCCGCGGAACTCGGCCTGCGGGTGCATGTCTACGCCCCGGAGGAGAACAGCCCCGCCTTCGACGTGGCCGCCCACGTAACCATCGCCGCCTATGAGGACGAGGCGGAGCTGGTGCGCTTCGCCAAATCCGTGGACGTGGTGACTTATGAATTCGAGAACGTGCCGAGCGAAACCGCCGCCACGTTGAGCGCCCACACCCTGCTCGCCCCCAATGCGCAGGCACTCGCGGTCTCCCAGGACCGTTTCCTGGAAAAGAGCTTCATCTCGGGCCTCGGCATTCCGGTGGCGCCCTTCGCCGCCTTTTCCGACGAGGCCGAGTTGAAGGCCGCCCTGGAGCGCATCGGCGCCCCCGCCGTGCTCAAGACTCGCCGCTTTGGCTATGACGGCAAGGGTCAGGTCATGATCCGGTCCGGGACCGATCCTATTGATGCCTGGGACGAGATCGGCCGCGCGCCGTCGATTCTGGAGGGCTTCGTGCCCTTCGAGCGGGAGGTCTCCGTGGTAGCCGCCCGCACCGCCTCCGGCGCCTTCGCCGCTTATGATCTGTGCGCCAACGAACACAGCCACCACATTCTCGACGTCACGCGGGTTCCGGCCGGCGTTTCCTACAAGACCGAGGCCGAGGCCTTCGCTATTGCGAAATCCATCGCGGATGCCCTGGATTACGTGGGCGTGCTCGCGGTCGAACTATTCCTCGTCACCGAAGGCGGCGAGCGTCTGGTGGTGAACGAGATCGCCCCCCGGGTGCATAATTCCGGCCACTGGACCCTCGGTGGGGCGGTGACCTCGCAGTTCGAGCAGCATATCCGCGCCGTCTGCGGCTGGCCCCTGGGAGAGACCGCCCGGCTCGGTCGGGTGGAGATGAAGAACCTGATCGGGCACGATGTGGACGCCTGGGAGGGGATCCTCGCCGAGCCCGGCGCCCACCTGCATCTCTACGGCAAGGCCGAGGCCAGAGCGGGTCGCAAGATGGGGCATGTGACCCGGGTTTTTCCGGAAAAGGGCTGAACCTTTCCGGACCCGGCACGTTATTCCTCTCGCGTGGCGCTTTTGTCGGAAGCAACTCTGGACAGGCAAAGCTCCTTCTGATATCGACGCCAACCAGTATTGAGGTGCGCATGACGCGCCTCGTTTGCTTTTACCACAATCGAAACGGTTCAAAATTTACGAGGAATTCGGTGCAGGTTCTTGTCCGGGATAACAACGTCGATCAGGCACTCCGCGCTCTCAAGAAGAAGATGCAGCGTGAGGGTATCTTCCGCGAGATGAAGCTTCGCGGCCACTACGAGAAGCCCTCTGAGAAGAAGGCTCGCGAGAAGGCTGAGGCTGTTCGCCGCGCCCGCAAGCTGATCCGTAAGCGCATGCAGCGCGAAGGCCTCCTGCCTTCGAAGCCGCGCGTGGTGCCCGCGCCGCGCACGGGCGCACCCCGCTAAGATCTTCAAGCAGGCTCCGCGAGGGGCCAGCCCGTCGATTGTGAAACAGCGCCTTCTGCGTGAGCAGAGGCGCTGTTTGCATGTCTGGGCCTGGAATTATGGGGTTTCGGGCTCAACGGATTGATGCCGATCATGTTTTTCTGTTCGGCTCGCCTTTCTGTTGCCGTGTTTCACGGCTGTTAAGGTTTTTCCGTCAGTATGGTTACTCCAGTACGTTGAGTAAGAATTTGGAGACGAAGGTGCTCGCCCAATCCATTCGCCGTTTCGTGCCCGTGAGCCTAACCCTTGCCACCCTTAGCCTTGCCGCTTGCAGCACTACAGGTGGTGGCCCGACCCAACGGATCGCCGTGGTGGAAGAGGACACGCAGGGCACGAGCCAAGTGAACATCTCGTCCCTGTCCGACGTGATCTCGCGTAATCCGAACGATCCGAGTGCCTACAACACCCGTGGCGCGGCTTACGCCCGCGTGGGCCGCTACAGCGACGCGACCGCCGATTTCACCAAGGCGATCCAGCTCGATCCCAATTACGCCCCGGCCTATACGAACCGCGCCCTGGCCCTGCGCCAGACGAATCGGAACGATCAGGCCCTCGCGGATTTCAGCCGCGCGATCCAGGCCGACCCCAATTACGGCCCCGCCTATATCGGCCGCGCCAACCTGCTGCGCGCCCAGAACAACTTCCAGGACGCTCTGAACGATCTGAACATGGCGACCCGCCTGCTGCCCGAATCGGCCGAGGCACTGCACTCGCGCGGCCTGCTCTATCAGCGCCAGAACATGCACCCGCAGGCGATCCTCGACTTCGACGCCACCATCGACCGCAACCCCTTCGTGGGCGCGCCCTACGCCGCCCGCGGCCAGAGCTATGTGGCGACGAACCAGTACGACAAGGCCATCGAGGACTTCAACGCGGCGCTCAACGTCGACAACAAGGACGCCAATTCCTGGGCCTGGCGCGGCGTGGCGATGGAACGCAAGGGCGACCGCCAGGGTGCCGTCGAGAGCTATTCCCGCGCTCTCGCCCTCGACAGCTCGAACACTGTCGCCCGCCAGGGCAACTCGCGCCTCCAGGGCGGTGTGGCAGGCCTGTTCCGCTGATTGGCAGCAATAACTCGATTGACTTTCAAAGCCGGCGCCATGCGCCGGCTTTATAGCTCCTTCGCTTTATAGCTCCTTCGTAAGAATCGTCACGTAAGGCTGGAAGCCGAACTGGCGGTAGGTGCGCTCGGCGCGCTCGTTGGCGACCAGGGCCCCGATGACGAGGCGCTTCAGGCCCGCCTCGCGGGTCAGGCGCTCGGCCTCCACGAGAAGCGTCTGGCCGATCCCCTGCCCTCGCCATTCCTCATCGACGATCAGATCCGTCACCGTGCCGTGCTGGCGTACATTGTCGGTCACGTAAGCCGCGTCCTGATCCAGCGAGAAGCCCATGGCGGCCACGACGACGCTGCCGGACTCAGCCAAGACGATGCGGCCGTTACGCCGGGACAGGCGGGTCATCAGATCATCGTAATAAGCATTGGCCGCGCCATAATCCCGACGCCGGTCGCCGGTCAGCTCCGCCTCGAACACGTTGAGGCGATGGATCAGCTCGACAACCGTATTGCGGTCGCGCGGCAGGGCGGCGCGTAGGGTGATGGAGGACATGGAAGACGGTCCGGAACATAAGTGTGATCCGTTAAACCAGTTTTTGCCGACTTCGTCATGCGTGAAACGATGGGCCAGTGATGACGGGTAGTGCTCGGATTGCCCCAAACGACAATGCCCGGCACTAAGGCCGGGCATCGCTCATTCGCAATAGCAACAACCGTCAGATGCTCTTCAGGATCGCGTCGACGACCTTCTTCGCGTCGCCGAAGAGCATCATCGTGTTGTCGCGAAAGAACAGCTCGTTCTCGACGCCCGCATAGCCGGAGCCCATGCCCCGCTTGATGAAGAGCACGGTCTTGGCGCGCTCCACGTCGAGGATCGGCATGCCGAAGATCGGCGAGGCGGGATCCGTCTTCGCGGCCGGGTTCGTGACGTCGTTGGCGCCGATCACGAAGGCCACGTCGGCCTGGGCGAATTCGCTGTTGATGTCCTCGAGCTCGAACACCTCGTCGTAAGGCACATTGGCTTCTGCGAGCAGCACGTTCATGTGGCCGGGCATGCGGCCCGCCACCGGGTGAATGGCGTACTTCACTTCCACGCCTTCCGCCTTCAGCTCGTCCGCCATTTCACGAAGCGCATGCTGCGCCTGGGCGACCGCCATGCCGTAGCCCGGCACGATGATGACCTTGGCGGCGTTCTTCATGATGTAGGCGGCGTCATCCGCCGAGCCCTGCTTGACGGGACGCGTCTCGACCGCACCGCCGCCCGCCGCAGCGGTCTCGCCGCCGAAGCCGCCGAGGATGACGGAGATGAAGCTGCGATTCATGCCCTTGCACATGATGTAGGACAGGATCGCACCCGAAGAGCCCACTAGCGCGCCGGTGATGATGAGCGCGAGGTTGCCCAGGGTGAAGCCGATGCCGGCGGCGGCCCAGCCGGAATAGGAGTTCAGCATCGACACCACGACGGGCATGTCCGCGCCGCCGATGGGGATGATGAGCGTCACGCCGAGCACGAAGGACACCAGCACGATGAGCCAGAAGACCATGTGGCTCTCGGTGCGGATGAAGGTGACGAGCAGCACCACCAGCAGAAGCCCAAGCGCGATGTTGAGGAGGTGACGGCTCGGCAGCATGATCGGCTTGCCGGACATGCGCCCGTCGAGCTTCAGGAACGCGATGATCGAACCCGTGAAGGTGATGGCGCCGATGGCGACACCGAGCGCCATTTCGAACAGCGAGCCGCCATGGATCGTGCCCGGTGCGCCGATGCCGAAGGCCTGCGGCGCATAGAGCGCGCCTGCCGCCACGAGAACCGCCGCGAGACCGACCAGCGAGTGGAAGGCCGCGACCAGCTGCGGCATGGCCGTCATGGGCACGCGCTTGGCGATGACCGCGCCGATGACGCCGCCGATCACAATGCCCCAGAAGGCCAGGAACCAGCCGCTGAAACCGTTGGGCGGTGACACGAACAGGGTCGTGACGATGGCGATGCCCATGCCCACCATGCCGTACAGGTTGCCCTGCCGGGAGGTGGTGGGATGCGAGAGGCCGCGCAGCGCCAGGATGAACAGGACGCCGGAGACGAGATAAAGGAGCGAGGCTAGATTTGCCGACATGGCCTCAACCCTTCTTCCGGTACATGGCGAGCATGCGCTGGGTCACCAGGAAGCCGCCGAAAATGTTGATGCTGGCAAGGATGAGGCCGATGAAGCCAAGCGCCCGCGCCCAGATGGGCCCGTCGCCGAAGCTATCGGCCACATTGACGCCGACCGCCAGGAGCGCACCGACCACGATCACCGAGGAGATGGCGTTCGTCACCGACATGAGCGGCGTATGCAGCGCCGGGGTCACCTGCCAGACCACGTAGTAGCCGACGAAGATCGCCAGCACGAAGATGGCGAGGCGAAAGACCGTGGGGTCCACCGCGCCGTGGGTGACGGTGGAAACGGCAGCGCCGGCGGCAGCTGCCACCTGATCGGCCAGGGCCTGCGCCGTATCGGCCGCGCTCTGGGCCGCCGCGGCTGCCGCGCGGGCCTGCTCGACGGCCTGTTCGGGCGTGAGTGTCGCCATGATGTCCCCCTGAAATTAAGCGGTCGGCTGGAATGCGGTGTGGACGATCGCGCCGTCCCGGGTCAGGCAGGTCGCCTTCACCAGCTCGTCGTCCCATTTCACGGAAAGCGTCTTGCTCTCCTTGTCGATCAGCGTCTCGACGAAGGCATAGAGGTTCTTCGCGTAGAGGCTCGATGCGGTCGCCGCGAGACGGCCGGGCACGTTGAGATGGCCGATGATCTTCACGCCGTTATGGTTCGCGATCTTGCCAGGCTTGGAGACCTCGCAATTGCCGCCGCGCTCGACCGCCAGATCGACGATCACGGAGCCGGGCTTCATGGTTTCCACCATGGCCTTCGTCACGAGCTTCGGCGCGGGGCGACCGGGAATGAGCGCCGTGGTGATGACGATGTCCTGCTTGGCGATGTGGGAGGCCACGAGGTCAGCCTGCTTGGCCTTGTACTCCGCCGACATTTCCTTGGCGTAGCCGCCGGCGGTCTCCGCCTGCTTGAACTCCTCGTCCTCGACGGCGACGAACTTGGCGCCCAGACTTTCCACCTGCTCCTTGGCGGCGGGGCGCACGTCGGTGGCGGTCACGATCGCGCCGAGGCGGCGGGCCGTGGCGACGGCCTGAAGGCCTGCCACGCCCGCACCCATGACGAAGACGCGGGCCGCCGGCACGGTGCCGGCCGCCGTCATCATCATCGGCATGGCACGGCCATATTCGGCGGTGGCGTCCACGACGGCGCGGTAGCCGGCGAGGTTGGCCTGGGAAGAGAGAACGTCCATGACCTGAGCACGGGTGATGCGGGGCATCAGCTCCATGGAGAAGGCCGCGACCTGCGCGTCGGCCAGCGCCTTCAGCGCCGCATCCTGGCCGTAGGGGTCCAGGATGCCGATGACGAGCGCGCCGGGCTTCACGCCTTCGAGCTCGCCCTGGCCGGGGCGGCGGACCTTGAGGACGATGTCCGCATCCTTGAGGGCATCAGTCGCATTGGCTGCAATAGACGCTCCGGCGGCTTCGAATTCCGCATCGGGGATGCCGGCCTTCGCGCCCGCGCCGGCCTGGACAGTCACATCGGCGCCGAGACCTTTGTATTTCTTGATCGTCTCGGGCGTGGCGGCGACACGTGTCTCCACTGCATCGGTTTCGGATAAAACGACAATCCGCATGCTTCCCCCTGCGAACGATTACTGAAGATAAACAAAAAGCCCTGAAACAGGGCTTTTCGAGTTCGATGAAAATTAGAAGAAGACCAGCGCCAGCAACAGCAGAACGCCAACCGCCGCCGGGGCCCTGACCCCGATGGAGGGCGCCACGGCCCCCACGCCGCCCGCGACCAGCGAGAGGATGACCCCAAAGATCGCCGTTAGCCAAGCATGCTTGATGCCGCCGACCGCCAGCGCGAGGACGTGGCAGGCAACGACAGCGGCGCCGATCTCGGCAAACCGCACGAATCCGGTATAGGTCACCTCATGGGTGGGGCCGTCCATATCCGGACTGTAACCCCCATGCGGCGCATGTTTTGTATCGGCCATGATTCACGCCTTGTAGCTTCGGTTGTTAATTGCTGCGTTTAACGCATGCGGTGAGGCGCCGCAATCTTTCGCGACGCTTCCTTGGAAACTTTATGAACGCGGCAAAGCGTTATTTTATCCCAAGAAACTCGCGCCATTGAGGCAGGCAGACGGTTTTGTAATCGTATTTTTCCACGGCGATCTGGCGCCCCACGCGGGCCATTTCCGCCGACTTTTCCGTCTCCGCCAAGGTTTCTCGCACTCGCTCGGCCAGGGCCTTCTCGTCGAAGAACGGGAACAGGCGGCCGTTCACCCCATCCGTGATGATCTCCCGAACCGGGGCCGTATCCGAGGCGACGATCCGGCATTCGAGCGCCATGGATTCGATGGAGGACCAGGACAGGACGAAAGGATAGGTCATGTAGATATGGGCCGAGGAGACCTGCAGCACCTTGACGAAATGGTCATAGGGCAGATTGCCGACGAAATGGACCCGCGACCAGTCGACAGGGCGCTCGATCTTGGAGCGGAACACGTCGAGCCAAGCCTGCCCCTCGGGCGCGGAACCCGAATAGCTGGTGCCCTTGCCGCCAATGATGACCACCTGCAAATCCGGGTTGATGTCGAGGAGGTAAGGCAGGCTGCGCAGAACGATATGCGCCCCGCGCATCGGCTCGATGTTGCGGGTCACATAGGTGACCACCGGCTTATCACGGGTCAACTTGACCGAATTCTCACCGAATTGGAGCTTGATGCCCGGGTTCGGCTGGAGAAGATCCGTGTCGATGCCGTCGTGGATGATCTTGATCTGGTCCCGCAGATAGGCAGGGAACGTATCGCGCTGGTACTGGGTGGGGGCCACCGCCGCGTCGGCGGCATCGAGAGCACCCAGCTGCATGGAAKTCTTGAGACGAAGCCGCCAGATCACCTCTTCATTGGCGACCGGGAATTCCGGATCGAAATCAAGATCCTGACCCTTGGCCGCGTAATAATATTCGAAATAGGCCACATGCTTGGCCTTGGGCCATATATCCTTGAGGAACAGGTTCTCGCCCCAGCCCGTGTTGACGAGCACCACATCCGGCTCGAAGCCTTGTTTGGCGAGTTCCCGCGCCTTGTGGGCAACGCCATAGGCGCGGCGCAGGCGGGGGATGACCGGGGAATAGCGGTTCTCCCATCTGGGGTCGTCCGGCCCGGGAACGGCATTGTAGGAATAATACTTTACGCCGGGGATCGGGGATTCGCGCAGCATTCCCAGACCGACCACCTCATGGCCCTCTGCCACGAATGTCTTTGACAGACGCAAAAACTGGCCAGGAAAGTTCTGGTGAACGAAAGCGATCTTCATTTGGCTGCCCCTTAACGTATCGTAAGCCTGTAAAGCTTCACGACCGGAAATGCAACCTCATTACATGGGGGAAGGTAAACCGGAGGCTACCAGCGCTTCCTGCTGCCGCTGAGCCAGGGCATCGAGGGAGAAGCGGTCGATCTCGGCCTCGAAAAGCTGGTGATAGTTCAGCTCGGCCTTCAGGTGCAGGAACACCGCGCCGAGGCCCACCGCCGCCCGGTCCATGAACACGAATTCGCGCGGCACCGTAACCGGCCCCTTTTCTTTCAACGCCTTGTGAACCTCGAAGGCCTGCCGGCGTCCATATTCGCCGGGCTTCACTCCATCGGCGACGGTGCGCACCCGGTCATCGAGGAGCGGGGCGTAGATGAAGCGGGCCCAGATGTTGAGGATGTCGATCAGCTCGTTCGAAAGCTTCTTGAAGCCCCAGGTCTCGTAGGCATGGACGATGCGGGCGCGGTCATCGGTCTGCAAGCCGCGATAGAGATCGACCACGCCGCCGACGAAGCGCGGGTGGAAGATGCGGACGCAGCCGTAATCGAGCAGGTTGATACCCCTCGCCTCCCCGCCCTCGGAGAAGACCGTGTAGTTGCCCAGATGCGGATCGCCATGGATCACCGCCGCATGGCTGAAGGGATGCCACCAGGCCTTGAACATGGCTATGGCGAGACGGTTTCGGATTTCCACCGGGCTCTCGGTGAATTGCAAAATCTTCTCGCCCTCGAGCCATTGCAGCGACAACAGTCGCTTGGTGGACAATTCCAGGTGCACATTCGGCACGCGCACCTCGTCCACATCGCTCAAAGCCCGCATATAGAGCGCGGCGTGCTTGGCCTCGCGCTCGTAATCGAGCTCCTCGCGCACGCGCTCGCCGATCTCCTTGGAGATTTCGCGGGTGTCGATGGCGGGGTCCATGCGGCGGTGGAGGGCGAAAACGAATTCCAGCTGCTTGAGATCCGCCTCCACGGCGGATTGCATATCGGGATATTGAAGCTTGCAGGCCAGTTTCTCGCCGTCCTTGGTCGTGGCGCGATGCACCTGGCCCAACGAGGCTGCGGCGGAGGGATTAAGATCGAACGAGCCGAACCGGCTCTGCCATTGCGGCCCGAGTTCCGCCTGCATGCGCCGCTTCACGAAAGCCGCGCCCATGGGCGGCGCTTCGCTCTGCAGCTTCTGCAGTTCGGATGCGTATTCCGGCGGAATGAGATCGGGAATGGTGGCGAGCAACTGCGCCACCTTCATGATCGGTCCCTTCAGGCCGCCGAGCGCCTGCGCAAGCACAGCCGCATTGGAGGCATCCGCCCCTTCTCGCCCGAACAGGCGCGAGCCCGCCATGCGCGCGGCCACACCGCCCATATTGGCGCCCACGCGGGCATAACGGGTAGCTCGCGCGGAGAAGCGGTTCGCTTCGCGGTCGGAATCGGCCATGGTGTGGGATCTCTTGCTCTGAACCGGAGAGCTTAAGATATGGCGTGACGCGCCAAACACCAGATCAGGTCGTCAACGGGTCGCGGCTGCGAACAACGTCATGGGCTCGCTCAGGCCCTTGAGGGTGAAGACGCCCCTCTCCTCCAATATGAGATCCGACCCGGCAACGAGATCTCGCACGGTCCTCGACACCAGGACCTGGCGTGGATTGGCGAGGGCGGCGATGCGCGATGCGGTGTGGACGGCGATCCCGCCGATATCGTCTCCCTTCATCTCGATCTCGCCCGTATGGACCCCGCAGCGCACCTCCAGTCCCAGCGCCTTCAGTGCCTCCATGAGAGCATTGGCACATCGAACGGCCCGCGCGGGGCCATCGAAGGTCGCCAGGAATCCGTCTCCGAGCACCTTGATCACCCGCCCCCGGAAGCGGTCGATCTCCCCGCGCACGATCCGGTCATGCCGGTCGAGGAGCGCGCGCCAGCCGCGATCGCCCAGTTCCTCGGCATGACGAGTCGAATCCACGATATCCGTGAAGAGAACCGTTGCGAGCACGCGGTCGGGCTCGTCCTCGCCATGCGTACCGGTGAGGAATTCCTCGATCTCGTCGGCGATCGGGCTCGCATCATGGGCCCACAGGAGATGATCGATGCCGGGAAACTCGACATATTTTGCGCCGGGGATATGGGCCGCGAGATAGCGGCCGCCCTCCACATCGACCCGCGTGTCGCCGGAGCGATGCAGGACAAGGGTGGGAACGCGGATCGCGGGAAGGATGTGGCGCACATCGATCTCGCTGTTCATGCGCATGAGCGCGATGACCGCCGACGGGCTCGCGCCCAGGCGCTCGAAGCGGGCCCACCATTGACGGAAGCGCTCGTCGTTGATCTTCGTCGGCGCGAAGGCATTGAGGCTCTCGCCCTGTCCCCAGGACCGGTCGATCTTCTCCAGAAATCCCTCGAAGCGTTTGGGCGGCAGAACCCAGGTGTGGAAATCGGCATAGGTGCCGTACAGGATCAGCGCCTGGGTCCGTTCCGGATAGGTCGCCGCGAAGAGCATGCTCATGGCGCCTCCTTCGGAAATTCCGAAGAGCGCAGCCCTCTTGCTGTCCACCGCATCCATGACTGCGCGCACGTCGTCCATGCGCTCCTCCAGCGAGGGCAGGCTGCCGACACGGTCGGAGAGCCCGGTGCCGCGCTTGTCGAACAGGATGAGGCGGCTGAACGAGCTTAAGCGGGACAGGAAATGAGCCATGTTCGGCTCATCCCAGTAATGGTCGAGGTTGGAGATGAAGCCCGGCACGAAGACGAGATCGACGGAGCCGCGGCCGACCACCTGATAGGCGATCCGCAGATCGCCGCTTTTGGCATAGCGGGTGTCTATGGGCATGACAGGACCTGCGGCTCCGGCAGCGCGGAAATGCTCGGCCCGATGGCCGCTCCTGTCAATGGAGGGACATGGTCCGTCCCGCCTGAACGCCGAGAGCAGCCGCTTAAGCGGACGCCTTCTCCATATCCTCGAGCTCGCCGATCAGCCGCTCGATCATCGACAGGCCGATCTGCCAGAAGGACGGATCGCGGGCATCGAGGCCGAAGGGCGCGAGAAGCTCGCCATAGGGCTTGGAGCCGCCCGCCGAGAGCAGCGCGAAATAGCGATCCACGAAGCCCTCGTTGGCGGTCTCGTACTTGCCGTAGAGCGAGTTCACGAGGCAATCGCCGAAGGCATAGGCGTAAACGTAGAAGGGCGAGTGGATGAAGTGCGGAATGTAGGTCCAGAAGGTCTCGTAGCCCGGGCCCAGGCGGATCGACGGACCAAGGCTCTCGTCCTGCACGGACATCCAGAGTTCGCACAGTTTGTCGGCGGTCAGTTCGCCGTTGCGGCGCTCCAGATGAACTTTCCGCTCGAAGGAATAGAACGCGATCTGGCGCACCACCGTGTTGATCATGTCCTCGACCTTGGCCGCCAACATCGCCTTGCGCTGCACGGGATTCGTGGTCTGGTCGAGGAGGCGGCGGAAGGTGAGCATCTCGCCGAACACGCTGGCCGTCTCAGCCAATGTCAGCGGCGTCGGCGCCATGAGCGCGCCGTTGGGTGCGGCGAGAACCTGATGCACGCCGTGGCCGAGTTCGTGCGCGAGCGTCATCACATCGCGCGGCTTGCCCTGGTAGTTGAGCAGCACATAAGGATGCGCTGATGGCACGGTCGGATGCGCGAAGGCGCCGGGCGCCTTGCCGGGACGCGTGGGCGCGTCGATCCAGTTCTCATCGAAGAAGCGCTGCGCGATATCGGCCATGCGCGGCGAGAAAGCGGAATAGGCGGAGAGCACCGTGTCGCGCGCCTCGTTCCAGGGAATCGAGCGCTGCTCCACTTTCGGCAGCGGCGCATTGCGGTCCCAATGGTCGAGCTTGTCCTTGCCGAACCACTTGGCCTTCAGTGCATAGTAGCGGTGCGACAGGCGCGGGTAGGCCTCGCGCACGGCGGAGACCAGCGCTTCCACGACCTCGCGCTCGACACGGTTGGCGAGATGGCGGGAATCCGCCACGTCCTCGAAGCCGCGCCAGCGGTCGGAGATTTCCTTGTCCTTGGAGAGCGTGTTGGTGACGAGCGTGAAGGTGCGCAGGTTTTCCCGAAAGGTTTTCGCCAATGCGTCGGAAGCGTCCTTACGGACGTGCTCGTCCGTGTCCTGCAGCTTGTTGAGGGTCGGTTCGATCGCCAGTTCCTCGCCACGCACGTTGAAGCGCAGGGATGCGATGGTCTCGTCGAACAGGCGGTTCCAGGCGGAGCGCCCGGTCACCGACTTCTCGTGGAAAAGCTGTTCGATCTTGTCATCGAGCTGATAGGGCTTGTCCTTGCGCAGATCCTCGACCCACGGCTTGTAATGGGACAGCGGCGCAACCGCCACCGCCTTGTCCAGCACCGCGTCGTCGATGCGGTTGAGCTCCAGCCCGAAGAACAGCAGCTCCGTGGAGGCGGCGGTCAGGCGCTCCTGGGTGTCGCCATAGAACTTGGCGCGGATCGGGTCGGTGGTGTCACCGGAATAGACGAGGCCCGCATAGGACATGATGCGGCCCAGGACATCCTCCAGCGCCTCGTAGCGCTTGATGACCTCGGTCAGGGCCTCGGGAGCCTTGTCGCCCCGCACCATGGCATCGAGCTTGCCGCGATAGGCCGCCGCGAAAGCCTTGCACTCCCCTTCCGCCCAGGCGAGATCGCGCTTGAAGGCATCGCTGTCCGTGCCCGGATAGAGATGGGACAGGTTCCATTCGGGAAGCATGCCGAGATCGACCTGAGCGGCGCCGGTAGTGGATGTCTGGTGCAAGGGAGAGGCTTTCTGAGATGGCAGGGTCTGGACCATGACCGGTAACGAGGTTCGGGACAAGGAATGCCACACATATTGGCTGCAAGAGGCTTCGGATCAACCGGGGCTCCCTTCTTTGGAGTGAAGGAAAGCTTTCCGCATTAACAGCCGGTTTACCCTTCTCGCCCAGCATCGCCGGACCGATTCTCTTTATCTTGCAGCCTGATGCCCCTTTCCAGCTTCTTCTCCGACGACATCCGCACCCTCCGGCAGGGCGCGGCTGGCTTCGTTGCGGGTTCCGAGCGGGAGAAGATGGCGCGGCTGGCGGATCGGGCCTCCCGCTCTCCCCTGCCTGTGCTGATCGAAAGCGAACCCGGCAGCGGCGCGAAGGCGCTGGCCAAAGCGATCCACGAGACCGGGGACCGCAAGGCCCGCACCTTTATCCGCTTTCAGGCGGAGGATGCGCTCGCCCGCGACGCTACGGAAGCAGGGCTCCTCAGGGCCATGAGGGAGGCCAATAGCGGCACGCTCTTCATCGAGACCATCGAGCGCTTGACCAGTGAGGCCCAGGACAAGCTCATGGATCTCCTGGGCCAGCATGACGCTCCGTCACGGGCCCCACGGCGTCTCGACGTGCGGATCATCGCTTCCGCCGGGTTCGACATCACTGATCGGGTGCGCGGGGGGCATTTCCGGGAAGACCTCTATTACCGCCTCCAGGCCCTGCCCATCGCGATCCGCCCCTTACGCGCCCAGCGCGAGGGCATCACGGAATGGGCGCGGCTCTTCGCGGAGCGCTTCGCAACGGATGAGGGCAAGCGGATCAGGGGATTGTCGGCGGATGCCTCCGCTCTTCTCTCCCGCTATGACTGGCCTGGCAATCTGCGTCAGCTGGAAAATGCCGTCTATCGCGCCGTGATCCTGGCTGAGAGCACCTCGCTGACGCCCGGAGAATTCCCGCAGATCGCGGCCCATGTGGAGGGTTTTCGCGTGGAAGTGCCTCCCGTGCCCATGGCGCGCATGCTGGCGCCGATCCGCCCGCCGGAGGCAGCTTCGCGCCCCGATCCGCACGCGCTGCCGCTCCTTCGCGAGGGCGGCGACATGCTCACTTTGGCGGAGCTCGAGGAGCGCGCGATCCGCTTCGCCCTCGTGCATTATCAAGGACATTTGTCCGCGATTTCACGTCATTTGGGAATCGGGCGCTCGACCCTTTACCGAAAATTGAAAGAACTTGGCTTAAGCGATGCAGCCGCCTGACGCCTTCGTGCGTTAAGCGTAGCAGAGGTGTGCCTGCACACCGGCGAAATTATTTGAGACCGGAGGGTCCCGCATCCTCCCCCCATTGCGATGAGGAGCACGGTCATGCGTGATTTGCGCAAGACGACGATCTGGCTGAGCCTGTTGGGATCCGCCTCACTTCTATCGTTCTCGGCAATGGCGGAAACCAGCACCAGCCTCTCGCCGGATGCGCCTGCTCCCATCGTTGCGGGAAGCCCCACTGAACCCTCGTTCCATGACGTCGCGATCCCGGTGACGGAGCCCGCGCCCGTCACCTTCGACACGGTCGAGACGAAACCTGCTCCCGTCATCGACGTCCCGATGCCCGATCCCGCGCCCGTGACGGCCCTGATGCAGCAGGACGTGCTGCGCATGGCCGTGGAAGGCCTGCTCGCGGATGACGGCGCGATGCGCCAGATGCGCCTGGGCAAGATTGAGCGCGAATCGCTCACCGCCTATTACGCGCAGGCCGAGAAGCCTCTCGCCTGGGTGCGGGACGGCGCCTGGACACCCGCCGCGCRGGCTGTCGCCGCGCGGTTGAAGGCTGCGGACGAGGATGGTCTCGTTCCCGCCGATTATCCCCTGCCCGATTTTAAAATGCGCAAGGATGCCGCACCTGCGCAATGGGCCGAGGCCGACCTGAAACTTTCCGCCTCAGTGGTTCGCTATGCTCGCGACGCGCGCGGTGGACGCATCGAGCCATCCCGCCTGTCGGCGCTTGTTACGCCCAAGCTTGAACTGCCCGAGGCTGGCGAGGTGCTGGCGAAGGTGAGCATCGCGAAAAACGCCGATGCGGCGCTCGGCGCCTACAATCCGCCGCATGAAGGCTACCGCGCCCTCAAAGAACGCCTCGCCAGATTGCGCGCCAACCATCCATCGCAGCCGAGCGTGCGCCTGCCGAAAGGGCCGATTCTGCGCGTAGGCATGAAGGACCCGCGCGTGCCGCTCATCCGCGCACGCTTCAACCTGACGAAGGACAGCAACGAGACCGTCTACGACGAGCGCGTGGCCTCCGCAGTCGCGGCCTTCCAGAAGGAGAAGGGGCTGCCGACGAACGGGGTTCTCAACGCGCAGACAGTGGCCGCTCTCTCCGGCCCCTCCGTCGTGGTGCGCGAGGCCGAGCTGATCGCGAATATGGAGCGCTGGCGCTGGCTTCCGCAGGATCTGGGCTCCCGCCACATCATGGTGAACGTGCCGGAATTCCGCCTGCAATTCATGGATCAGGGACGCACCGTTCACGAGACCCGCGTGATCGTGGGCAAGGAGCAGTCGCAGACGCCGATCTTCTCCGAGACCATGAAATATCTCGTTGTGAATCCGTCCTGGACGATCCCGCCGTCGATCATGAAGAAGGAGATCCTGCCCGGTCTTGCCCAGGACCCCTATTACGCGGCGCGCAAGGGCTACAAGGTCATCCGCCGGGGCAACACCATCTCCGTGCAGCAGCCGCCGGGCGAGCGCAATGCGCTGGGCTACGTGAAGTTCATGTTCCCCAACAACCACGCGGTCTATCTGCACGACACGCCGAACCGCAATCTCTTCTCGGCCTCCAAGCGCGCCTTGAGCCATGGCTGCGTGCGCGTCGACAAGCCCTTCGAGCTGGCGGACGAAATCTTCGCCAAGGACGGCAAGTGGAACGGGCAGAAGCTGCGCGGCCTCATCGGCAAGGGCGAGCGCTACGTTCACCTCTCCCAGCCGCTTCCCGTGCACCTGACCTACTTCACCCTCGCGGTCGACGAGAGAGGCGATCTGAAATCCTTCGCCGATCTCTACGGCCTCGACCGCAAGGTGCGCGCCGCCCTCAACCTCGCCAACTGAATTTTGCCCGAAAGCGGCCATCTGCGCCGCTTTTTCGCCTCTCACTTAACCGGAAGGTAACCGTCTTCGGCAAAGATCCTTTCACTATAAGGTTCTGCCGCGCCCGTAACGCGGTGCGTAGCGTACAAGACGAGTGTTACAGTGAGAGTATTGCGTTCGAACCGCCGCATGGGCCGCATCGGTGTCGGCCTCGTGGCTTTTCTCGCCATCATGGCTGGCGGCGTTCGCGGCACGCAGAATGCCGTTGCCAACGGCGACACGCGCACGCTGACCTTCTATCACAACAACACCAAAGAGACGCTGACCGTCACGTTCCGGCGAAACGGCCAGTACGATTCAGGCGCCCTCCAGCAGCTCAACTGGTTCCTGCGCGACTGGCGCCGGGCCGAGTCGACGCGCATGGATCCGCGCCTGTTCGACACGGTGTGGGAGGTCTATCGCGAGGTCGGATCGGACGCGCCGGTGCGCGTGAACTCGGCCTACCGTTCGCCCCAGACGAATTCCATGCTGCGCCGCCGCTCCAGCGCGGTCGCCAAGAACAGCCAGCACATGCAGGGCAAGGCCATGGACTTCTACCTGCCTGACGTGTCCGCCGACCGCCTGCGCGCCATCGGCATGCGGCTGCAGCGCGGCGGCGTGGGCTATTACCCCAACGCCTACACGCCCTTCGTCCATCTCGATGTGGGCAGCGTGCGTGCATGGCCGCGCATGACCCGTGACCAGCTCACCCGCATCTTCCCGGACGGCAGGACCGTGCACGTTCCGTCCGACGGCCGTCCCCTGCCCGGCTACGAGCTGGCGCGCGCGGACGTGCTGGCTGCCGGCGGCACGGTGGCAGGCTACTCGGCCTATGCGGATGCCGATGAAGCGATTGCCGCCCAACCACGCCGCAAGAGCTTCTGGGCGACTTTGTTTGGTCTTGACGACGACGCTGAGGAGGATGCGGAGGAAATCCGCACCGCATCGCGTCCGAGCCGCGCACTCATTGCCTCGCGCGGCAATGCCGGTGGCTATTACGCGGACGATTCCAACGCCTCACCTACGGCCGCCATGCAGCAATACGAGAACCGGAACGCGCCTGTCGCACGCCAGGCTCCGGTTGCCGTGGCGCAGGCGCGGCCTGAACCCGCTCCCGCGCCTGCCGTGGTGGCCGCCATGGCCCCGGCTCTTCGCGAGGAGCTTTCGGTGCCGCAGGCAGCCCCTCTCCCGCCAACCCGCATCAACGGCGCGCCTGGCACCGTCAATACGCCGACGGGCCCGACGCTCGCCTGGCAGCAGGGGCCTGAGGGCCAGGGTGCCAACGGCTCGGATCTCTCCATCGCTCAGGGCATGGCCTTCGCACCGATTCCGCCTCGCCGACCCGATGCGCCGGAGGAGCTGATCCCGACCACGGCGCTCGCCTATGCGCCGCTGCCGCCCGCCCGCCCCGATTCGCTCGCTGCGACGAACCCGATCCCGGTATTCGCCGAGCTGCGCGGCTCCACGGATTCGGGTGTCGGCCCGGTTCCCCTGCCGCCGCCACGGCCGGACCTCCGCCCGATCGCAGTGGCCTCCGCGGCGCCGATGGACATCCCGGTCACGGGCTCCACGCCAAGGGATATCAAGGCAAAGCCGGCGCCAATCGAACAGAGGCCATCCGCCCCGAAGAAGCCGTCGACGGCGCTGAGTGCCCTCATGACGGCAGAGCCCAGCCTGCATATGGGCTTCACGAACAAGCCCCTGGGAGACTTGGCGACGAACAAGTTCACAGGCCCAGCGGTAAAACCGCTGCCGGTGGTACGGTAAAACGAAAAGGCGGGGCACAGACCCCGCCTTTTTCATGTGGCCTGCCACTCATGGCTAGATTTGTACCGGTGATGCCATGGAAGGTTGTCATTCCCGGCCGAAGCGTAGCGGAGGGGAAGTGAATCCATTCACATGCGGCGCGCTTGATCGTGGATCCCCTTCCCTCTCCTGCGGCTCGCCCGGGATGACACTTCACCTCGTCGGGGTCGTTACCCCCTCCGCGCCGTCTCATCGTTTGCGAATACCGAAGAGTGATCGCCCGCCCAATCCTCGCGGCCTACAACTCTATGCAGGATTGGAGAAATCCATGGACGACGATGAAAGAGAAGAGGTGCTGGGTGAGCCCTCATCCTTGCCTTCGCCGGTGGACGACGATCTTTCGCGGGCGCTCGACTGGATCGGGCTGTCGGCTTCGCTCGGCATGATCGCGGCAGCCATCGCCCTGGCGGCATGATTCGCACGCAAAGAAAAAGGCCCGCAGCGCGAGGCAACGGGCCTTTTGAAAACATGTCCTAACGTCAGACGCCTCAGACCATCCCAAGAGCCTGCATGTAGAGTTCGAGGATCGCATCCTCTTCCTGGCGCTCGGCGTAGTCGCGCTTACGCAGGGACACGATCTTGCGGAGAACCTTGGTATCGAAGCCGTTGCCCTTGGCTTCGGCATAGACGTCCTTGATGTCGCCTGCGATGCCGGCCTTTTCCTCCTCGAGGCGCTCAATGCGCTCGATGAAGGCTTTCAGCTGGTCGGCTGCGACGGATTCGGTGTTGAAAGCTGCGTCATCCATGAATGAAGCCCCTGATTGATAATGGCGTTGGCGCCAGTGTTACGTCCCATTTGGTTGAAGCCGGTTTAATGCCTCGGCTTCGATTCTCCAAAATTCTTCAGTTGCGACGGAGTCGCCTCCGTTTGGTGGCGCTCCTTCCACTCCTCGTAGGGCATGCCGTAGACATGCTCGCGGCTCTCGTCCTTGGACATCGGGACGCCGCGCTCATCGGCAGCCTCCTTCAGCCAGTTGGACAGGCAGTTGCGGCAAAAGCCCGCGAGATTCATCAGGTCGATGTTCTGCACATCGCCCCGCTCGCGCAGATGCTCGACGAGCCTGCGGAAAGCGGCGGCTTCCAGTTCGGTCCGGGTCGCGGCATCCAAATCCTTCACGGGTCTTCTCCTCAGTGCTGGCGCAGGCGCTCCCGCGTGCGGGTTCCGAAAGCCGTGGGCACGCGCAGGTCCGATCGGGCAGCGAGAGGCTTGAGAAGCCTGGCGAAGCGCTCCGCCCATTCCTCCGCACCCTCGTCCGAGGCGATGAGATCCTGCCGGATCTCGATCAGCGCATTGGCGAGGCCCCGGATCGTGGCGTGACGGTCGATGGTGTCCCCGGCGAGCGCCCCATCATAGGGCTCGTTGTCGCCCACGACGAGTCCTTCCTCCGCCATCAGGCCGTCCAACAGAGGCTTGGCGAAGCGGTCATCCGCATCCCAGAGAATGCCCACATGCCAGGGTCGGGGCCAGCCGCGCCAGACCGGCGTATAGCTGTGAACCGTCACGATGACCGGCGGGTGGCCTGCTGCCATGGCCTTATGGATCGCATCCGCGATGGCGGCGTCGTAGGGATCGTAAAAGCGGGCGATTCGCCTCTGCACCTCGGCCTCGTCCACCTTGGCATTCCCCGGCACCACTGCGCCGTCGGACAACCGCATGACGAGCGTCGGATCGTCCCGCCCGCGATTCGGGTCGATGATGAGGCGGGAGAATTGGGTGAGGATCGCAGGCGCCCCCAGGCGCTTCGCAAGGGAGCGCGTCACCGCCGCCGCGCCGATATCGTAGGCGATGTGGCGCTGGAACTGGCTCTCGGGCAATCCGAGGTCTCCCAGATCCGGCGGCACCGCATTCGAGGCGTGATCGCACAAAAGCAGAATGCCGGATTCGACGGCCCCCTCGATGATCTCGACGGGGCAAGGATCCAAGGGGGTCTCGAGGGAGAGCTCGACGGCGCTCTCGAGCGCGAGGGAGGCGGACATGGCGGGATTTAAGAACTTGAGCTTGAGTGGAGTTGTAGGGTTGAAGTGAAGGCTTAACCTGCCCTACCAGACGTGACAACGCGACCAACCGCGCAACAATCCTGCGAAAGCCCTTATGTCCTCAACATCCACAACCGCACGCCTCGACACGGGCTTCGCTTCGGCCTTCACGGCCCTCTGCCTCGGCGCGGTCGCCATGGGCATCTCTCCGATTTTCGTGCGCTTTGCCCTGGCGGATGTCGGCCCCTTCGCCAGCGCCTTCTGGCGCGTGGCTTTGTGCCTTCCCGTTCTCTATGTCTGGATGCGGATTGAGGAAGCGAAAGCGCCCAAAGACAAACCGAAAGTGCGCTTCGCCAAGGCCAATGTGCTGGCGGGCCTCGTCTTCGCCGGCGATCTGTTCTTCTGGCATCTGTCGATTCGCGACACGACGGTCGCCAACGCCACCTTCTTCGCCACCACCGCACCGCTCTTCGTGGTGCTGATCACCTGGCTCGTCCTCAGAAAAAAGGTTTCCAGGGGCACGCTCATCGGCCTTGCATGCTGCCTTGCCGGCGGCGCGGCCCTGATCGGGGAAAGCCTTCAGATCGGCACCACCCGCATTCAGGGCGATCTCTACGGCATCGTCACGGCGGTCTTTTTCGGCCTCTATTTCCTGGCCGTCGAAAAGGCACGCGAAAACGCGGGTGCCGCCCGCGTCACATTCGAGGCCACCGTGGTGACGGCCGCGATCCTGTTCATCGTAGCCCTCGTGCTCGATCCACGGGTGATGCCGCATACCTGGCAGGGCATCGCGGCGCTCACCGCCATGTCCCTCATCAGCCATGCAGGCGGGCAAGGCCTTCTGGCGGTTGCCCTGGGGCGGCTGCCCGCCGTGTTCTCCTCCCTCGTAATCTTCCTGGAGGCAGTGGCCGCCGCGTTGTTCGGCTGGCTCATCCTGAATGAAGCGCTCTCCTTTGTGCAGACGCTCGGCGGCGCCTTGATTCTGCTCGGCATCTGGGCCGCCCGGCCCCGCTCCGATGCACCTGCGAAGGCGCACTGAATTCCCCCTCCAAACGAAGAGCAAAACTTCGTCAAAAGCCTTTAACGGTGCGGAAGAAGAGATTTTTAGCAGGCTAAATGTCGAAAACGCTGCTGTTTTGGCTTGATGCGCTTTCACTTCTGGCCGACAACGATTCGACATACTTTCCGACGCATTGTGCGATTTCATTCCTGACAGATTGACTGAATCGACATCTATGACTGCCGCATCGCTTACATCGGTTTCCCGCTGGCGGCGGAGCCTTGCGCTGGCGACGTTTGTTGCCGGCGGGATGTTCCTGATGGCCTCCCCCGCGCATGCGGACCTGCGCCTGTGCAACATGACGTCGAGCCGCGTGGGCATCGCGCTCGGCTACCGCGATGCGCAAGGCTGGGTGACGGAAGGCTGGTGGAACCTGAATGCGCGCGGCTGCGAGACCCTGCTTAAAGGGCAGCTCGGCGGCCGCTTCTACTACATCTACGCGATCGATTACGACCGGGGCGGCGAATGGAGCGGACGCTCCTTCATGTGCACGCGCGAACGGGAGTTCACGATTCGCGGCACGGAGGATTGCCTCGCGAGAGGCTTTGATCGCAGCGGCTTCTTCGAAGTCGATACCGGTGAACAAAAAAGCTGGACGATCCAGCTCACAGAAACGAACCGCCCTGGGGGGGCACAACCATGAGACGCTCACGGCGCACTAAAATTCTCGCAACGCTGGGTCCGGCTTCCGAATCTCAGGAAATGATCGAGAAGCTGTTCAAGGCCGGCGCCGACGTGTTCCGCCTGAACATGAGCCACCTGCAGCGCGAGCGGCTGAAGGAACGCGTGGCGGTCATCCGCGCCGTCGAGGCCAAGTTCAAGCGCCCCATCGCCATTCTCGCCGACCTGCAGGGACCGAAGCTGCGCGTGGGCATGTTCAATGGCGACAGCGCCATGCTGGAGCCGGGCCAGACTTTCACGCTGGATGCGGACAAGACGCCCGGTGACGTGAACCGCGTTCACCTGCCCCATCCGGAAATCCTGTCCTCGCTTGAACCGGGACATACGGTTCTCATCGACGACGGTAAGCTGCGTCTTCGCGTGAAGAGCGTGAAGGAAGGCTCCGCCACGACCATCGTCGAAGTGGCCGGCAAGATTTCGAACCGCAAGGGCGTGAGCCTGCCGGACACGACGATCCCCGTCGCCGCCATGACGGACAAGGACCGCTCGGATCTCGAAGCCGCGCTCGATGCGGGCGTGGACTGGATCGCGCTGTCCTTCGTGCAGCGTCCCGAGGACGTAGCCGAGGTGAAGAAGGTCGCTCGCGGCCGCGCCCTCGTCATGTCGAAGCTCGAAAAGCCGCAGGCCATTACCCGTCTAGACGAAATCATGGAAATCTCCGACGCGGTCATGGTGGCGCGCGGCGATCTCGGCGTGGAAATGCCGCTCGAGAAAGTGCCTGGCATCCAGAAGCGCATCGTCCGCGCCGCCCGCCGACTCGGCAAGCCGGTGGTGGTGGCGACGCAAATGCTCGAATCCATGATCACCGCGCCGGTGCCGACCCGCGCCGAAGTCTCCGACGTGGCAACTGCCGTCTATGACGGCGCGGATGCGGTGATGCTCTCGGCGGAAAGCGCCTCCGGCGATTATCCGGTCGATGCGGTGGCCACCATGAGCCGAATCGCGGAAGAGGTGGAGCAGGATCAGAACTACTGGTCGATCATGCGCACCCTCAACACCGAGCCGGAAGCCACGGGTTCGGACGCGATTGCCGCCGGCGCGCACCAGATCGCCGATACGCTGAACCTCAAGACCATCGCAGCCTGGACCTTCTCTGGCTCGACAGCCTTCCGCATCGCCCGCGAGCGCCCGAACTCGACGGTCATCGCGCTGACCCCGAGCCAGGACACGGCGCGTCGGCTTGCTCTCGTCTGGGGCGTGCATTCCATCCGCACCAAGGATGCCAGTGACATGGACGACATGGCGTTCCGCGCCTGCAAGTTCGCCTTGCGCGAGGGCCATTCCGACATCGGCGACCGCATCATCATCGTGGCCGGCGTGCCCTTCGGCACCCCCGGCGCCACCAACATGGTCCGCATCGCCTTCATCAATCAGGAGCACGCGGCCAAGGCTTGAGGGGCTGCGCTCAGGCACTTGAACAACACCCTACCCTCATCCTGAGGAGGTCATGCCGTGACCGTCTCGAAGGAGGATCCAGAGACTACTGGACGATCCTTCGAGACGCCGCTGACGCGGCTCCTCAGGATGAGGCTTGTGTTTGTAAAAGTGGTAGAGTGATCTCTTCCGCCAGTTCTTCGATAGCCGCCAGAACCGTGCTGCCGTCGGCATATTGCGGCATGTGGCCGATGCCGGGCATCAGGATCAGCCTTGCGCCTGGCACCGCATGCACGAAGGCCTGGCTGTGCAGATCGGTCCAGACGATCTCGTCCCGATCACCGGCCACGACCACAACCGGCATGCGGATGTCGCCGTAGCGCGGGCTCAGCTTGGCAACCCCATCGTACATGACGGCGAAGTCGTGCATGTTGGCCTCATATGCGCGAGGCCGGAACGCCAGTGGAATGAACCCTTTTCGCACGATGCCCCGCGGAGCGGGCTGCGGATAGAAGGTCTTGCGCTTCATCCATGGGCGCATGGCGAGCGTGATGGGGAGCGCGAGCGTGCGCATCATGAACCAACCCGCCCATGAGCCGATGAAGCGCCGATACCAGCCGATATAGCCGCCGGGCCAGGGCGTGGTGATTCCCGCAAGGACGAGGATGGCGCCCGCCACATCGTCATGGTCGAGCGCGAAATGCGGAACGATGGTTCCCGACCAGGAATGCCCGACGATGACGGCGTTGCGGACATCGAGCCTGCGCAGAGCTTCCGCAATCAGCGCTGCCTGCCGGGCGGGGTCGGCTTCGCTCAGGCCCGGTTTGCGCTCGCTCCAGCCATGGCCCGGCCGGTCGAAGGCAATGACCCGGTAGCGCTGCGCCAGATGCCAGCCGAGGCCCAGCATGGATTCCACGAGGTTGGACGATGCGCCGTGCAGAAGAACGATGGTGCCGCGCGGCTCACCTTCCGGCTTCTCTTCCCGATAATGGAGCCTGCATCCGTCGACTGAGATGAAGTGTCCTGTCGGCGGATAAAGGCGTTCGATGATCCAGCCATGGACATAGGTGAAGATCGCCCCGGCCAAGGCGACCAGCAGGAATGCGGCGAGAAACTCGAGGATGACGCTCATCAGGGCTCAGTATCAGAGATCCTGCCCATCCACATCATGGCCGAGGCGGTCCACGAGGGTTTGAACGGTCGAGAGCTTCGGGTTGAGCTTGAGCACCCGGCGATAGGCCTCCAGCGCGCGAGCCTTGTCGTCGGAGGCCATGAAGATATGGCCGAGGCCGGTCCAGGCGTTGAAGTGGCGCGGCTCGATCTTAAGGGCCCGGTGCAGGTCGGCCATGGCGCCGACCGGATCGTCGATCTGGTAGAACACGGTCGCCCGCCTGTACCACGCCTCGGCCCAGTTCGGCTGGAGGGTGACCACCCGGTCGAGCAGCTCGATGGCGAGCGGATAATCCTTCTTGCCGAAGGCTTCCGTGGCGCGGCTGAGGAGAAGATCGGCGGTATCGGAGCCGGAACGCTGGAAGCGCCGCTCGATGAGGGAGGTGATTCCCTCGGCCTCCGGCTCGGACTTGGCCTTGGCCAGCCGGTCGAAGAGATCGTCGATGGTGGTGGGGCGCGGACGAGGCGGAGCCGCCTGCTCTTTTGGAGCCTCACTCGGCCGCGTGGATTCCTGCGCACTCAAGGGGAGTGCCACGAAGCTTAAGGATAAGATCGACAAACCCATGAAAAAGCGCATGCCGGGATTTTAGGATCCCGGCATGCGCGGTCAATTCATAAAAGCGTGCGCGGCGTTGCCGCGGTCTACTTAACCCTGACGGGCTTTGTAGCGCTTCTGGGTCTTGTTGATGATGTAGACCCGGCCTTTGCGACGAACCAACTGGTTGTCGCGGTGACGACCGCGGATCGACTTCAACGAGTTACGGATCTTCATATCCGGTCTCCTGCGGCCCTTCGGGAAGGCCGGAAAAAAGAAAATGGTGGGCGCGGCTGGGATCGAACCAGCGACCCCTACGATGTCAACGTAGTGCTCTCCCGCTGAGCTACGCGCCCGGGAAACGGTGATTTTTGACGTCCCGCTTCGGCTGTGGGAGGCGATATACCCACAAGTGGGCATATGCGCAAGTCATGATCGGCAACCTTTTTAGGCTGCCATCATTTTATCGACTTCGCTCACCAGATCGCGCAGGTGGAAGGGCTTGGAAAGCACCTTCGCATCCTTCGGAGCCTGTGAATCCGGGTTCAGGGCCACGGCGGCAAAACCGGTGATGAACATGACCTTGATGTCCGGATCGAGTTCGGTGGCCTTGCGGGCCAGCTCGATGCCGTCCATCTCCGGCATGACGATATCCGTCAGGAGAAGCTCGAAAGGCTCTTCCCGCAGGCGGTTATAGGCCGAAAGGCCGTTGTCGAACGGGGCTACCTCGTAGCCTGCGTTCTCCAGCGCCTTCACCAGAAAGCGCCTCATGTCGTTGTCGTCTTCAGCGAGAAGGATCTTCATCGGCTGCCAGGCCCCGAATCGTGGCGGATAGGATGAATGCCTTCATGAGCCCAATTGGGTAAATAACCCGTGAAAGAACGACGCGGCCACGCAACGATATTGTCGTAGACAGAATGCGGCGCTGCCTTACACTAACCCGACGATTTGATTTTCCAGCGTAGCCATTGTTCCGATGCGGCCTGCCATCGTCGATGAGTTCGACCCCCCTTTCATCCTGACCGAGCCTGCGGGGCAGACGATTCCGTTCGTCTTCAACGCCCCCCATGCCGGCGCGATCTACCCTGCGTCCTTCCTCGCAGCCTCAAGGCTCGACCCCATGGCCCTGCGCCGTTCGGAGGATGCCTTCGTGGACGAATTGTTCTCGGCGGTGCCCGATCTCGGCGCTCCGCTTCTGGCCGCGCGCTTCCCACGGGCCTATCTCGACCTGAACCGGGAGCCCTACGAGCTCGATTCCCGCATGTTCGACGGGCGGCTGCCGCCCTTCGCCAACACCCGCTCCATGCGGGTGGCGGGCGGATTGGGCACGATTCCCCGCATCGTCGCCGACGGTCAGGAGATCTATCAGTCGCGCCTGCCCGTGGATGAGGCGCTTCATCGGATCGAGTGGCTCTACAAGCCTTATCACCGGACCCTGCGCCAGCTGGTGCGCCGCACAGCCGAGACGTTCGGCCAAGCAGTCCTGATCGACTGCCATTCCATGCCCTCATCGAGCGTGAGCCGCGACGAGGGCACCAAGGCCGATATCGTGCTGGGAGACCGCTACGGCACGTCCTGCGCCACCCTGCTCATCGATCTCGTGGAAGCAGCCCTGAGGGGCCGGGGCTATACKGTGATCCGCAACAAGCCCTATGCGGGCGGCTTCATCACGGAGCATTATGGCGAGCCGGCCCAAGGCCGCCACGCCCTGCAGATCGAGATCAACCGGTCGCTCTATATGGATGAGCGTGCAATGCAGAAGAAACCGGGCTTCGGTGCGCTTTCCGCGGACCTGACGCTCGCTTTCGCCCAGGTCATCTCCGACCTCGAAGGCGATTTCAGGAGCCGGCCGATAGCGGCCGAATAACTCAAGAAAATCGAGCCCAGAAAAGAAAAAAGGCCGCTGAAAGCGGCCCGAAGTTTAGGGAGGAAACGCCCAAGAAGGGCTACGATAAGGCGACGCCAATCRCCATATCGCACTGCAATAATTACTTCGCGATGCACAATTTGCAAGAGGAAATTCGACTTTCGGCTATGCTTTTGATGCATGCCTGCTCGGATGCGGATCGATAGCCCGTGTATAAACGATGAGGCTGAGCGCCAGCCAAGCCGCCAGGGCGCCGAAAACGAGCTGATAGTTCGCGGCCGTATAGGCTCCCTGCGCGTTGCGTCCGGCGAGGTCGATCAGGAGGCCGGTAATGCTCTGGGAGAGAAATGCCCCGCCCATCGTTCCGATATTCATGAGCGTGATGCCTCGGCCCATGATCTCAGGTGGGAAGAGCGATTTTCCATGAGCCATAAGGATCGGTGTGTAGGCGACACAGAAGCCGAATAGGGCAAACCATATGGTTGCCATGGTCAGGCTCAAGGGCAGGACGATGATGCCGATCAGCAGGAGAGCCGTGGCCGATCCGGCCAGGAGCACGAGCTGTTTGTAGCTTCCCCAATGGCGGTCGAGGGCGCCCCAAGTCAGCAGCCCGGCGATCTGCGCGCTCACCGCGACCAGCAGGATGCCGCCCCGGACCTCTAGGTCGGCCCCATGCACATCCGTCAGCCACGGTCCGCCCCAGAGGCCGATGACGGAGGCGAAGCAGCCATAGGTGGTGAGGTGCACGAAAAAGACCGGCCAGAAGGAGCGTACCTTGAGCGCTCTCGAAACGCCGCGAAAGGCATCGGCCAAGTTCTCCCGCCCCTCGCTCTTGGCGTCGTCCTTCGGCAAGGCCCATACCAGTATGACCGTGACGATGGCGGTGAGGCCGGCGACGACCAGGAACGATTCCCGCCAGCCGAGATAGGCGGCGGACAAGGCAAGCGGAGCGGTGGCCGACAGGGTGCCGATATTGGCAAGGCTCATATGCAGGCTCGCCATTCCGGCAAACCGCAAAGGCGTAAAGCGCCTCGCGAAGATCACCAGGGGCGCCATGAGAAAGGTGGAGCAGCCAAGCCCCATGAGGGCGCGGGCGGCGATGAGGGCGGAGGCCGAGGGCGCGAGCGCGAACAGGAACGTGGCCACGACCGTCAGGGCTGCGGTCACTAGCATGGTGTTCTTCGGCCCATAGCGGTCGATGGCGATGCCGACCGGGATCTGCACCGCCGCGAAGGCGAAGAAGAAGGCGCTGGACAACAGCCCGGTTTGCGTGGCCGAAAGCGAGAGTTCGTGGGCAAGATCGTTGGCGATGACGCCGATGGAATTGCGCAGGAACTGGCTGATCGCATAGATCGCCGCCAGGGCCGCCACGAGAAAAAGCGCCGTCTCCTGGCGGGTCGGCTCAACTTTGACGCCGGTATCCATGAACGTCGCCCCCGAAACAATGGCAGAGGCGCTTCCACTTTCGTGGAACCGTCTCTTCTTTTAGCTATTCCGCATTTTTTAACGGCGAACCGGATCCACTTCGCCGAAAAATGCTCTGCTATCTTGCCGCTTGTATCATGATTGATAAAAGCGGGGTAACTACGGGACGCATCCGCCCGTGAACAGTCATAGAGGAATTCGCGCGTCATGGGGCTCATCGACTTTTCGCATTTCGTCAACGAGCTCGCGACCTCATCAGGTCAGGCGATCCTGCCCTTCTTCCGTACGGCGATCGCCACCGAGGACAAATCCCGTGGCGGTTCCTTCGATCCGGTGACGGAAGCCGACCGGGCCGGTGAGGTGGCGATCCGCAACCTCATCAAGCGCAGCTTCCCGACGCACGGCATCATCGGCGAGGAGTTCGGATCGGAAAACGCGGACGCGGATTTTGTGTGGGTGCTCGACCCCATCGACGGCACGCGCGCCTTCATCGCGGGCCTGCCCACCTGGGGCACGCTGATCGGCCTCACCCACAAGGGCCGGCCCGTCTTCGGCATGATGCACCAGCCCTTCACGGGCGAGCGCTTCTTCGGCGATGGCGGCAGCGCCACCTATCGCGGCCCCGGCGGCGAGCGCAAGATGATGACCCGCCGCTGCGAATCCCTGAAGGATGCGGTGATCTCCACCACGAGCCCCAAGCTCTTTGCGGGCGACGAGCTTCGCGCCTATGACCGCGTGGAGAGCGTGGTCCGCCTCGCCCGCTACGGCTGCGATTGCTATGCCTATTGCATGCTTGCCGCAGGCCATATCGACATCGTCGTGGAATCGGGCCTCAAGCCCTACGACATCGCGGCGCTCGTGCCGATCATCGAGGGTGCTGGCGGCATCGTCACCACCTGGGACGGCGGTTCAGCCGCCCAAGGCGGGCGCATCGTCGCGGCCGGCGATAGGCGCGTCCATGCCGCCGCCGTCGAGCTTCTCAGCCGTTAAACCGAGCGCTTCCAGATCCGGCTTCTTACCGAAGACCGGATCGGGCGTGCCGGGAATGAACGCATCGAACGCCGCCCAGAACTGATCACGAATGTCGTCGCGCTCCATGAGAATCTCATGCCTCGCGCCGGGGATCACGATGGCGTGGCCCGCTTTCAGCCGCGCCGCGAAACGCTCCGTCGCCGGCGTCGCGCAGATCGGATCGTCGCCGGCCGCGACGATGAGCGTCGGCAGGCGGATCTTCAGCGCATAGTTCGGCGCGGTGAAGCACTTCATGAAACGCAGGGCGGAATCGATCCAGGCCACCGTCGGCGCACCGATGGCGCCGGGGCCGATGGCGGTCGCCGCATCGGCATTGCGGGCATAACGCACCGGATCGGTGGTGAGGCGATTGCCCTTGAACGGCATGGTGGAGATCGACGTCTCGCCGCCGCCGGGCACGAACATCTTGCCAAGGCCGAGCAGCCTTAAAACGCGCGCGAGCATAGTGGCGGAACCCGTGCGCTTGATCAGCGACAGCCCGATCATTGGTGTCGTGGTGACGACCCTTCGGAAAGGCAGCCAGCTCTCATAAGCTGCATTGAGCGCGATCGCTCCACCCATGGAATGCGCGAGCGCGAAATGCGGCTCCGGCATGAGCGGCACCAGGATCTGATCGCGCACGGCCTCGATGTCGTGCCGATAATCGGCAAAGCGCCGCACATGGCCTTTTCGCGGGTTCTTCACCTGCCGGCCGGAAAGCCCCTGCCCGCGCCAGTCGAATGTCACCACGGCAAAGCCGCGCTTGAGCAAGTCGCTCACCGTCTCGAAATATTTTTCGATGAACTCCGCCCGGCCATGAAGCACGCAGACTGTGCCCTTCGGCTGGTTGGTCTCGGCCTGCCAATAAGCGACGCGCAAGGAAACGCCATCGGCGGTGGTGATGCTGGTGAGCACCGGATCGCCGGGCACGGGATTGTCAGGGGTCGGGAAGAATTCCACGGTCAGGTCTCATGAGTCACGCTGTTACCCTTCAATATAGGGCACACGGGCCGCAAGAATCGAGCCCCTTGCGAACAACCCCCTCTATTCCCACATCAAATCAGTGCCGGCCATGACGGCGGCACACCTACCCCGATCCAGCCTCAGAGGTGGATCACTTTGAAAACTGCATGTTGCTTCTCAGGAGGATATGCCATGCGACAGTCCGATCTTGCTCCCCTTTACCGCAACACGATCGGTTTCGACCGACTGTTCTCGATGCTCGACCAGATGGTCAGCGTCGACACGGCTCCGAGCTACCCGCCCTACAACATCGAGCGCACCGGCGAGAATGCATACCGCATCTCCATCGCGGTCGCCGGCTTCACCGATCAGGACCTGACCATCGAGGTCAAGGAAAACACACTCTCCGTGCGCGGCGAGCGCAAGCTGTCCGACGAGCGCAAGGCTGAAGTGCTCCATCAGGGCATCGCGGCGCGCAGCTTCGACCGGCGCTTCCAACTGGCCGATGGCGTACAGGTTGTGGGTGCTGCCCTCGAGAACGGCCTGCTCCACCTCGATCTCGTGCGCGAGATTCCTGAGGCAAAGAAGCCGAAGCTCATTCCGATTTCGTCCAATGGCACTCAGGCCATCGAGGCCCAGAGAGCCGCTTAACGCTCTCTCAATGCCCCAAACGAAGAGCGCCCCGGTTCATGCCGGGGCGCTTTTTTATTTTTGAAACCTGGTCCTTGATATCCCGCCGGGGCTGGAGGTGAACCCCGTTGGTCAATGGTCTCGTGAGAGGAGACATCGCGGGAGATTGCGGCAAGGTTAGGGCAAAGAATTATTCCGCCGCCTGCCGGGCGAGGGCCATGCGCGCAATTTCAATCACTTTCCCGATATCTGCCTCGCGGGTGGCGAAGGACAGGACCAGCCGGACCAGATGCTCGTTCGAACCGACCCGCTCGTCCTTCGGCAGGCTCAGCACTGTCCACGGATGGTAGAGAACGCCTGCTTCCTTCAGAGCCTTGTCGACAGCTTTCGGGATGATCGCGAACACCTCATTGGCCTCGGTCGGCCATGCCAGGCGCACGCCGGGGAGTTGGGCGAGGCCGTCCGAGAGAACCTTCGCCAAGCGGTTGGCGTGGCGGGCATTGGCGTACCAATGGTCATCCGCGAAATAGCCCTCGAACTGCGCGGAGATCAGGCGGCCCTTGGAGACGATCTGCCCGGCGCGCTTGGCGCGGTAATCCATGGCTTCCGCAAGCTCCTGCTTGAACACCACGATGGCCTCGGCCATGAAACAGCCGTTCTTCGTGCCGCCGAAGGAGAGAATATCCACGCCCTGCTTCCAGGTCATCTCGGCTGGCGTGCAGCCCAGGGTCACGAGAGCATTGGCAAAGCGCGCGCCGTCCATATGCAGGGCAAGGCCATGCTCGCGGCACACGGCGCTCAAAGCCGCAATTTCCTCACGGCTGTAGATCAACCCGCACTCCGACACCTGCGAGATCGACAGGGCCTTGGGCGGCATCTGCTTCACGGCTTTCGGCAGGCTGCGCAGATAGGCCGCGACATCCTCAGCGGCGAGCTTGGCGCCGACGCCCGGGAGCCCGACGAGCTTTGCCCCATGCATGAAGAATTCCGGCGCGCCGCATTCATCATCGATCACATGCGCTTCCCGGTGGCAGACGCACAACCCGTAGGGCGGCACGGCAGAGGACAAGGCCAGCGCATTGGCGGCGGTGCCCGTGGCGACGAAGAAGACCGACACCTCGCGCTCGAAGATCTCGTTGAAGCGGGTCTTGACCCGCCGGGTGATCTCGTCCGCTCCATAGGCCGCCATGGCCCCGGCATTGGCTTGGTTGAGGGCCTGCATGACCTGGGGGCTCGCACCCACGATATTGTCGCTAGCGAAGTTCATAACCTTACTCCTCGAAGGCGCTACCCTCCTCAACGGAAACGACATGTCAAGATCATTGACCCATCGGAGAAGGGTTTCGTTTGGGCTATCCAAAAATTGCTTTTGTTACATTCCGAGTCAGCGGCTTGTAACTTTTGTCTAAAATCTTTCTAAACCCTCTTGTGCCCTGCAGTGATCTCTGGCACTTTGCCTTCATTAGGACAGCGATGCTGTCCCTTTTGGGGTGCCCCGCGCCCCTTTTTCGTCCCTGAGGTTTTCTTGATGCTTCGCCAGCCGCGAACGAAACGAGATACCACGAAAACCGCCCGCAAAACGTGGGCGGAACGGGCGACTCTGGGCTGAAGACAGCCCAAAGGTGCCCGCGAGGTGCGGGCTCCCCTGCCGGACCCAACCCTCGAAACCCCAGAAGCGGCGGGCGCCCGGACGATCCTCATCATCCGGCGGCCTGAAAACCGCCTCGAAGAATCTAGAATAGTGTTCGGATGTGAAGGATCTGCCATGAGCGACGTGCCGATGAAGAGCCTGGAAACCCAAGTCCCAAGCCGCACAGCCGCCAAAACGGACACGGTCAAGGTTGTGCGCGACCCCGGCCTGCCGGTTGCGCAGGGCCTCTACCACCCGTCGAACGAGCAGGATTCCTGCGGTGTCGGCTTCATCGCCGATATGAAGAACCGCAAGTCGCACGAGATTGTCGAGCAGGGCCTGTCGATCCTCCACAACCTCGACCATCGCGGCGCGGTGGGCGCCGACCCCAAGATGGGCGACGGCTGCGGCATCCTCGTCCAGATCCCGCATAAGTTCTTCGCGGCCGAATGCGCCAAGGTCGGCATCTGGCTGCCGGAAGAAGGCCAATACGGCGTCGGTCACCTGTTCATGCCGCGCGATCAGGAAGGCTTCAATCTCGTTGAGGAGATCGTCACCAAGGCAATCACCGACGAAGGCCTCCAGGTTCTCGGCTGGCGCGAGGTGCCGGTGGATTCCAGCGATCTCGGCGAGAGCGTGAAGGCCACCGAGCCGCAGCACCGCCAGATCTTCATCGGCAAGGGCAAAGGCATGGACGATCAGGAGACGTTCGAGCGTCGCCTGTTCCTCGCCCGTAAAGTGATCTCCAACGCCGTCTACGACATGAAGGACGAGCGCACCGCCGGCTATTATCCGGTGAGCCTCTCCTCCCGCACAGTCGTCTACAAGGGCATGGTGCTCGTCACCCAGCTGCGCGACTACTATCTCGACCTGCAGGACGAGCGTTTCGAGAGCGCCATCGCTCTCGTGCACCAGCGCTTCGCCACCAACACCTTCCCCACCTGGCAGCTCGCGCACCCCTACCGCATGGTCGCCCATAACGGCGAGATCAACACGCTGCGCGGCAACGTGAACTGGATGGCGGCGCGTCAGGCTTCCGTCGATTCCGAACTCTTCGGCAATGACATCTCGAAGATCTGGCCGGTTTCCTATGAGGGCCAGTCCGACACCGCCTGCTTCGACAACGCGCTCGAATTCCTGGTGCGTGGCGGCTACTCGCTGTCGCACGCCATGATGATGCTGATCCCCGAAGCATGGGCCGGCAACCCGCTCATGAACGACGATCGCCGTGCGTTCTATGAATATCACGCCGCCCTCATGGAGCCGTGGGACGGCCCCGCCGCCGTGTGCTTCACCGATGGTAAGCAGATCGGCGCGACGCTCGACCGCAACGGCCTGCGCCCCGCGCGCTATCTCGTGACCGATGACGGCCTCGTGGTGCTCGCCTCCGAGATGGGCGTTCTGCCGATTCCGGAAGAGAAGATCGTCGAGAAGTGGCGCCTGCAGCCGGGCAAGATGCTGCTCATCGATCTGGAGGAAGGCCGTATCGTCTCCGACGATGAGATCAAGCAGCAGCTTTCCAACGCGCACCCCTACAAGGAGTGGCTGAAGCGCACGCAGATCGTGCTGGAAGACCTGAAGCCCGTGCAGGCGCGCGAGTCGCGCACCGACGTGTCGCTGCTCGACCGCCAGCAGGCCTTCGGCTACACGGCGGAAGACCTGAAGCTGCTCATGCAGCCCATGGCCGTGACCGGCCAGGAGGCTGTCGGCTCGATGGGTTCGGACACGCCGATCTCCGCGCTCTCCGACAAGCCGAAGCTGCTCTATACTTACTTCAAGCAGAACTTCGCGCAGGTGACCAACCCGCCGATCGATCCGATCCGCGAGGAGCTCGTGATGAGCCTCGTATCGTTCATCGGCCCGCGTCCGAACATTCTCGATCTCGAAGGCACCTCGCGCCGCAAGCGCCTGGAAGTTCGCCAGCCCATCCTCACCAACGAGGACCTGGAAAAGATCCGCTGCATCGGGCATTTCGAGGACCGCTTCGACACGAAGACCCTCGACATCACCTATGATGCCGAGCTCGGCGCATCCGCTCTCGACGGTGCACTCGACCGTCTCTGCGATCGCGCGGAAGCAGCGGTGCATGGCGGCTACAACATCATTATTCTCACCGACCGCATGGTGGGGCCGGACCGCATTCCGATCCCGGCGTTGCTCGCGACCGCGGCCGTGCACAACTACCTCATCCGCAAGGGGCTTCGCACCTCGGTCGGCCTCGTGGTCGAATCCGGCGAACCGCGCGAGATCCATCACTTCGCGTGCCTTGCCGGTTACGGCGCGGAAGCGATCAACCCGTATCTCGCCTTCGAGACCATTGCCGACATGCACGCCAGGGGCGAGTTGCCGGAAGAGGTGGACGAGGACGAGGTGGTCAAGCGCTACATCAAGTCCATCGGCAAGGGCCTGTTGAAGGTGATGTCCAAGATGGGCATCTCGACCTACCAATCCTATTGCGGCGCGCAGATCTTCGATGCCATCGGCCTCAAGTCCGAATTCGTATCGCGCGACTTCTTTGGCACCGCGACCACCATCGAAGGCATCGGCATGGACGAGGTGGCGGAAGAAAACGTCCACCGTCACCGCGATGCGTTCGGCGATGCTCCGATCTACCGCAACGCCCTCGATGTCGGCGGCGAATACGCCTTCCGCCAGCGCGGCGAGGTGCATGCCTGGAACCCGGACACTGTGGCGACGCTCCAGCACGCGGTGCGTCTCAATGCGCAGGATCGTTACCACGAGTTCGCGCGCCTAGTGAACGAGCAGGACAACGAGCTGAAGACCATCCGCGGACTCTTCCGCATCAAGAACGCGGAGGAGAACGGCCACGCGCCTGTGAGCTTAAGCGAGGTCGAGCCCGCGCAGGAAATCGTGAAGCGCTTCTCCACAGGCGCCATGTCCTTCGGCTCGATCTCGAAGGAAGCGCACGAGACCCTGGCGCTCGCCATGAACTCCATCGGCGGCAAGTCCAACACCGGCGAAGGTGGCGAGGAGCCGGAGCGCTTCCGCAAGCTCTCCGACGGACGCTCCAAGCGTTCCGCCATCAAGCAGGTCGCTTCCGGCCGCTTCGGCGTGACGACGGAATATCTCGTCAATGCCGACATGATGCAGATCAAGGTGGCGCAGGGCGCAAAGCCCGGTGAAGGCGGGCAGCTGCCCGGCCACAAGGTCGATGCCAAGATCGCCCGCGTGCGCCACTCCACTCCGGGCGTCGGCCTCATCTCCCCGCCGCCGCACCACGACATCTACTCCATCGAGGATCTCGCGCAGCTGATCTTCGACCTGAAGAACGTGAACCCCTCCGCCGACGTGTCGGTGAAGCTCGTCTCGGAAGTGGGCGTCGGCACCGTGGCCGCAGGCGTTGCCAAGGCGCGCGCCGACCACATCACGATCTCCGGCTTCGAGGGCGGCACAGGCGCCTCGCCGTTGACCTCGCTCAAGCATGCGGGCTCACCATGGGAAATCGGCCTCGCCGAGACGCAGCAGACGCTGGTGCTCAACCGCCTGCGCGGTCGCGTGGCGTTGCAGGCCGATGGTGGCCTGCGCACTGGCCGTGACGTCGTGATCGCTGCATTGCTCGGTGCCGACGAGTTCGGCTTCTCGACCGCGCCGCTGATCGCGGCGGGCTGCATCATGATGCGCAAGTGCCATCTGAACACCTGCCCCGTGGGCGTCGCAACGCAGGACCCGGTTCTGCGCAAGCGCTTCAAGGGCCTGCCCGAACACGTCGTCAACTACTTCTTCTTCGTCGCCGAGGAAGTGCGCGAGCTGATGGCGCAGATGGGCTTCCGCACCATCGACGAGCTGATCGGCCAGTCGGACCTTCTCGACAAGAACGTGGCCATCGATCACTGGAAGGCGAAAGGCCTCGATTTCACGAAGCTCTTCCACAAGCCGGAAGTGCCCGCGAATGTGGCCATCCGCCATCTCGAGCGTCAGGTTCACCCCATCGCGACGGTGCTCGACCGTGAGTTCATCGCGCAGGCAGGCCCCGCTCTGGAGAACGGACAGGCTGTCACCATCGAGGCGACGATCCGCAGCTCCGACCGCACGGCGGGCGCAATGCTTTCCGGCGAAGTCGCCAAGCGCTACGGCCATGAGGGCCTGCCCGACGACACGATCAAAGTGAAGTTGAAGGGCACCGCAGGCCAAAGCTTCGGCGCGTGGTTGGCTGCGGGCGTGACAGTCGACCTCGAAGGCGTGGCGAACGACTATGTCGGCAAGGGCCTGTCGGGCGGTAAGCTCATCATCAAGCCGTCGCCTGATACGAAAGCTGCACCTGAGCGGTCGATCATCGTCGGCAACACGGTGATGTACGGCGCCATCGCCGGCGAGGCGTATTTCCGTGGCGTGGCGGGCGAGCGTTTCGCCGTGCGCAACTCCGGCGCCATCGCGGTTGTCGAAGGCACGGGCGATCACGGCTGCGAATACATGACCGGCGGCCTTGTGGTCGTGCTTGGACAAACCGGCCGCAACTTCGCGGCGGGCATGTCGGGCGGCATCGCCTATGTGCTCGACGAGGACGGCACGTTCGGCAAGCGCTGCAATCTGTCCATGGTCGATCTCGAACCCGTCGAGGAGGAAGAGGACCTGATGCGTCGTCTCCACCACCATGGCGGCGATCTGGAGACCAAGGGCCGCATCGACATCCTGGCCAACATGTCCGGCCCCGATGAAGAGCGCCTGATGCAGCTCATCACCAATCATCACACCTATACGGGCTCGGCCCGCGCGAAGGAGATCCTCGACAACTGGACGACCTTCCGCACCAAGTTCGTGAAGGTCATGCCGGTCGAGTACCGCCGCGCGCTCCAGGAGATGGATCGTCTCCGGAACCTGCAGGCGGCGGAATAAGGATTAAAGGGGCAAACCGATGGGCAAGGTCACAGGCTTTCTCGAATACGACCGGCAGGATCAGAAGTATCAGCTCGCCGGTGAGCGCGTGCGCCACTTCCGCGAATTCACGCTGCCGCTCGACGACAACGATCTGAAGAAGCAGGCGGGACGCTGCATGGATTGCGGCATTCCCTTCTGCCACGGGCCGACGGGCTGCCCGGTGCACAACCAGATTCCGGACTGGAACGATCTGGTCTGGCAGAACGACTGGGAGGAGGCTTCGCGCAACCTCCACACCACGAACAACTTCCCGGAATTCACGGGGCGCATCTGCCCCGCTCCGTGCGAGGAAGCCTGCACGCTCAACCTCGAAAACCAGCCGGTCGCGATCAAGACCATCGAGCAGGCCATCGCCGACAAGGCGTGGGAGATGGGCTTCATCAAGCCCGAGCCCGCGGACTTCTCGACCGGCAAGCGTGTTGCCGTCATTGGCTCCGGCCCTGCGGGTCTTGCCGCCGCGCAGCAGCTCGCGCGCGCCGGCCATGAAGTGCATGTATTCGAGCGTCAGGCGCGCGCCGGGGGCCTGCTGCGTTACGGCATTCCGGACTTCAAGATGGAGAAATACCACATCGACCGCCGCGTGAAGCAGATGGAAGCCGAAGGCGTCATCTTCCATTGCGGCGTGAATATCGGCGTGGATCGCAGCTTCGCCTCGCTTCACAACGAGTTCGACGCGATGCTCTTTGCCGGCGGCGCGGAAGACCCGCGCAACCCGAACCTGCCGGGCCAGGACCTGAAGGGCGTGTACAATGCGATGCCCTATCTCACCCAGTCGAACCAGCGCGTCGGCGGCGAGGATGTGACCGTCGAGCCGATCCTCGCGGGCGGCAAGCACGTTGTGGTGATCGGCGGCGGCGACACGGCCTCCGACTGCGTCGGCACCGCGTTCCGTCAAGGCGCGCTCTCCGTGACGCAGCTCGACATCCGCCCGCGTCCGCCCGAGCGCGAAGACAAGCTCACCGTGTGGCCCTATTGGCCGACCAAGATGCGCACCTCGTCTAGCCAAGCCGAAGGCGCGGAGCGTGAGTTCCAGGCGGCGACGCTCGGCATCGAAGGTAAGAAGGGCCACGTGATCGGCGTGCAATGCGCCCGCGTGGACGAGAAGCGCCAGCCGATTGCCGGCAGCGAGTTCATCCTCAAGGCCGACCTCGTGTTCATCGCCATCGGCTTCGCGGGCTCCGTGAAGGAAGGCCTGCTGGAGCAATCCGGCGTTGACATGGATCGCCGCGGCAACGTGGTGGCCGACGACAGGAGCTACAAGACGTCGAGCGAGAAGGTGTTCGTCGCAGGCGACATGCGTCGCGGCCAATCCCTCGTGGTCTGGGCCATCCGCGAAGGCCGCCAGGCCGCGCGCTCCATCGACATCTTCCTGACAGGCGACAGCACGCTGCCGGTGTAACGAACAACGACATCATCAACCAGAACGGCGGCCTGTCTCGAAGACGGCCGCCGTTTTGTTTTCATCGATTGCGCGTCAGCACTACGATCCCGGCCAGCGGAAATCGTCCGCGCGTCCTGGGCGGGAATTCGGCGCGATGCCGGTGCGAAGCGCCCGCTGCACGGAATAGGCGTGATCGCCGGTGAGCTTCGGAGGAGCCGAGACCAGGGCTCCGCCAGGTGTCACGTCCTGCTTGGTAAGAGGCAGCACGGGGCCGATCAGCGGTTTCACCGGCAGGGCGACCGGGGCAGCCACTTCCGGCGGCAGGGGCAATGCAGCCTCGAGAGAAGCGGGCTGCCCCTCGACAGGCGTGGTCGCGACGGGCGTGCCGTCTTTCGGTTCCAATATCTTCTTGATCTCCACATCGGCAAAATGCGCGATCTTGCGGGAGCCTGCGCCGGTAAAGGAAACACCGTCGCTGGTGCGCAGGCGGGCGGGCTCGCCGTCCACATCGGGGCCGTTGGTGGTGTAGCGGTTCTCGTCATCCACGAAGCCCGGCCAGATATCCACGTAAGTGCCGCCATTGCGCTGAACGCTTTCCCGGTAGATCTCGTTCATGGCAACGAGATCCTCGGATTGGCGGCTGTTTTTCATGGGCGGCAGGCCGATCCAGACCACGGGGATATTGCGCTCGCGGAGGCTGCGCACGATGTCGTCGATCCGGCGGGTATAGACATCCTTCCAGCGGTCGGAGAGCAGTTCCACGCTGTCATCGCCGTCCTTCAGCGCCTGCCGGTCGCTCAGGCCCAGCATGATAACGGCGAGCGTCGCCTTCTGGCCGGAATCGAGGGTTGTTCTGATGAAGTTCGGCCACTCGGCGGGGTCGCTGCGCACGAGGTTGCTGCCGCCGCGCGTCTTGGCAACGACGGCCACGTCCTGATTATCAGAGAACATGGCGTCCAGACCCTGGCGGGCGAAATCGGCGAGCGAATCGCCGAAGACCACCACATTGATCGTGGGGTTGACCWTGGGCTTTTCGGGCTTCGCCACAACTGCCGGAGGCGGAGGCGCGGGCCGCCGGGGCCTTGCCACCGGCTGGCGCGCGGGTGGCGGGGGCTCCTCGGGAGCGCCGAACAAGCGGCGGAGGCTAAAACCCTGCTGCGGCTGAGCCGGCTGGACCAGCTTGCCTGGGTAATAGCCCGGCGGATAGGCCCGGGGGTCGGGGCGGCCCGCCGGCTGTTGCTGCTGTTGCTGCGGATAATAATACTGCGCCCATGCGGCCGGGCCACCGCTGACAGAGATCAGCGCGCCAAGCGAGAGCATACGAAGGATCGGCACCAAGCGCATAGGCGGCTCCTCTCGTTCCGGACCGCCTTAATATAGCGCTATACCGGAACCTCGTCAGCGGGCCGCGCGCAATTCGCGCAAAACCGCGTAATCGGCGTAGCCATCCGGGGTCAAGCCGCGCTTGAGTTGGAAGTTCCGCACCGCGTCGCGGGTCTTGGAGCCGAACTTGCCGTCCGTCGTGCCCTCGTAGAACCCTAAGCCCGCCAGCCGCTTCTGTAGCTCCTGGCGCTCGTCCTTGTCCATCATGGGCTGATCCTTGGGCCAAGCGCCCTGGATCGGCAGGCCGCCCATGAGGCGGTCACCCAGATGCGCCACGCCCATGGCATAGGCATCGGACGAATTGTAGGTCTTGATCACGTCGTAGTTCTTGGTGACCAGGAAGGCCGGGCCATTCGCCCCGCCCGGCAGGAACAGGGTGGCCTCGCCGCCGCGCGGCATGGCTTTGCCGTCGGCGCGGCGCAGGCCCACATGCTGCCATTGCGGGAATGTGCCGCTTAAGTAACGGAAATCGAAGCCCTGCGGCAGCTTGACCTCGAAGCCCCAGGGGAGCCCCTGCTCCCAGCCCTGCTGGCGTAGGTAATTGGCGGTGGAGGCCATGGCATCAGGCACGGTGCCCCAGATGTCGCGCACGCCGTCCCGGTTGCCGTCCACCGCGTATTTCATGAAGCTGGAAGGCATGAACTGGGTCTGGCCCATGGCGCCGGCCCAGGAGCCCAGCATTTTGGCGCGGTCGATATGCTCCCCTTCCAGAATCTGAAGGGCGACGAGCAGCTCTTCCTTGAAGAAGTCGTCCCTGTAGCCCGTATAGGCCAGGGTCGAGAGCGCCCGCACCGCATAGATCGAGCCGGTGAAACTGCCGAAATTGGTTTCCATGCCCCAGACGCCGAGCACCACGGAGCTTGGAACGCCATAGATCTTCTCGATCATGGCGAGGGTTTTCGACCACTCGGAGGCCATCTGCTGGCCGCGCTGGAGGCGCTGGGCCGAGATGGAGCCGTTGATGTACTCCCAGATCGGGCGGACGAACTCGGACTGCTTCTTGGTCAGCGCGATGATCTTGGGATCGGGCTCAACGCCCCGGAACGCCTCGTCGAAGGTGGCGCGGGAGACGCCCCTCGCCTTGGCGGCGGGCCAGAGGTTCTGCACGAAACGCTGGAAGCCGGCATCCTGCGCATGCGCTGCCGGAATCGCCCCATTCAGGCCGATGGTGAGGGTCAGACCAAGAAAGAGTGCGCCACAGAGGCGGCGCACCGCACGGATCGGCTGATGCATGGGGTCGCTCATGGTACGGGACAATTCGTCCTGCCATAGCGACATTAAGAGAGTTAATACCGGGTTGATAGACCGCCTTTATGCGGCTTTCCGTTCCACCAGAACCCGCTCCCAGCGCAGGGCCTGATCGACGATTTCCTCCAGATTGTCATGGAGCGGCTCCCAGCCGAGCGCCCTGATTCGATCGACTGCTCCCACCAGCTGGGCCGGATCGCCGGCGCGGCGGGGGCTCAGGCGCACCTCGAAATCGRTGCCSGARACCTTYTTGACGGTGTCCACGACYTCCAGAACCGAGGCCCCGTGGCCGTAGCCGCAATTCATGACCGTACAGGCCCCTCCCGCGCTTAAGTAACGCAGGGCCACGAGATGGGCGCGGGCCAGATCGTTGACCTGGATGTAGTCGCGCACGCATGTGCCGTCCGGGGTCTCGTAATCCGTGCCGAACACGTCGAGATGGGGCCTCTGCCCCAGCGCCGCCTGGGCCGCCACCTTGATGATGTGGGTCGCCTGCGGCGTCGATTGCCCCGAGCGCCCCTTCGGATCGGCGCCCGCCACGTTRAAGTAGCGCAGGATCGCATAGCGCAGGCCGTGGGCGACCTCGGCGTCCTGCAACATCCACTCGCTCATGAGCTTGCTGCGGCCATAAGGATTGATGGGCGAGAGCGGCATGTCCTCGGTCAGGAGCGGTGCCTGTAAATTTCCGTAGACGGCGGCCGTGGAGGAGAACACGAAGTTCTTCACGCCGGTCTTTACCGCCGTCTCGATGAGCGCGCGGGTTTTGACCGTGTTGTTGAAATAATAGCCGAGCGGGTCGGTGACCGATTCCGGCACCACGATGCGCGCCGCGAAATGCAGGATGCTGTCGATGCCGTGCTCCTCTATGACCTGCGTCACGAGCGCTTGGTCGCCCACATCGCCGACGACGAGAGTGGCCTCCGGCGGCACGGCCCATTGGAAGCCAGTGGACAGGTTGTCGAGCACCACGACCTTCTCGCCCGCATCAAGCAGTTCGAGGACCATATGGCTGCCGATATAGCCCGCACCGCCCGTCACCAGCACTGTCATTTGTGTCTCCTGCCTTGTCGCGTTATCGAGCTTAATTACTTYTGGCGCAGCAGCGCCTCGAGYTCCTTGCGGAAGTCGGCCGAGAGCTCCTCGCGCTCCAGCGCATAGGCGACATTCGCCATGAGGAAGCCGATCTTCGAGCCCGTATCGTAGGTCCTGCCTTCGTACTTCATGCCGAAGAAAGGATGGTYCTTCATCAGGCGGATCATCGAGTCGGTGAGCTGGATCTCGTTGCCCGCGCCGCGCTCCTGGGTGGAGAGCAGGTCGAAGATCTCGGGCTGGAGGATGTAGCGGCCGGAGATGATGTAGTTGGAGGGCGCGGTGCCCTTCGGSGGCTTCTCCACCATGCCGGTGATCTCGAAGGTCTGGCCGAATTCCTGGCCCACCGAGACGATGCCGTATTGGTGCGTCTGGTCCTCCGGCACCTCCTCGACGGCGATRATGTTGCCGCCATGCTTGTCGTAGGCCGCGATCATCTGCTCCATGGAGCCCCGGCTGAGCATATCGGGGAGAATGACGGCGAAGGGCTCGTCGCCCACGAGCTCGCGAGCGCACCACACCGCATGACCGAGGCCGAGGGGCTCCTGCTGGCGGGTGAAGCTGGTCTGGCCGGCCTTTGGCTGGTCCTTGGCGAGAAGCTCMAGCTCCTTGGTCTTGCCGCGGCTTTCGAGGGTGCGGTTGAGCTCATAGGCGATGTCGAAATGATCCTCGATCACGGCCTTGTTGCGGCCGGTGACGAAGATGAACTGCTCGATTCCGGCGGCGCGCGCCTCGTCCACCACGTGCTGAACCACGGGGCGGTCCACGACGCACATCATCTCCTTCGGAACGGCCTTGGTGGCCGGAAGAAAACGGGTGCCGAGACCGGCAACGGGGAGGACTGCTTTGCGAATGCGCTTCATTGAGTAAGCCATGTTTGGGCAGGAGTAGGCATGTGTTACAGG
>NZ_JBFUMH010000029.1:0-43775 GCF_054049475.1 Microvirga sp. P5_D2
GAGCGGGTTCACTCTCAAAGGCGCAGTCTCGTTGCATCGCCTCGGGAGGTGAACATGTTAAAGAAAGTGGTCTTAGCTCTTGCGCTCGCTGCCGCTGGTTTTGCATCCCAGTCGGCTTCTGCAAGCCCAATGTCAGGTCCGGCAGTTATCGTTGACGGCTCGGGCGTTTCGCTTCAGCAAATCCAGTATTACGACCCGCCGCCGCGCTATGAGCGGCGATACGAAGGGCGCCCACGGCGCTATGAAGAGCGTCCCTACTGGCGCCGTGCTTACGGTCCGCCGCCTTGGGCTCGTCCGTGGTGGCGTCGCCACTATGAACGCCCATACTGGGAGCGGCGCGAGTACTACGGCCGGCGCTGGTAGGAACTCTCAGAACTCAGAGAAAAGCCCCGCGCGACCATCTCGCCGGGGCTAATTTCTTGCAGGCTTCGCACTTGAGGTGACAGCGGCCTTTGGCTCCATCACCCGAAGCGGTCGTAGCTCAAAGCCCAATCAGGCGAGCACACTGCACCACAAGTCTTCGTGACCGAATAACTAACGTGACGCGGCCTTGGTTTCAAGAGTCTCGAAGACGTTTGTCAACAAGATACGCTCGTCCTCAAGAATACCCGCGTTGGCTGCCGGGAAATGACCAAGCACTTCGCCCTGACACCACAGTGCAGCGACGAGCGGCGCCCTGATGCGGTCGGCAAAGCGTGTGAGCTGTTTCTCGCGAAACGGTCCCATGACGCGATAGAAAGGCCGATCATGGACCACACTTGCATCATACACCACTCGGTCATGATAAGCCCAAAGCTCTTTATGCCCGCACACATCAGGATCAACGCCGACGAACAGATACCCCGCAGCCGGCCGCTTACCGACCTCGTACACTCGCCCGCGTCTACGCACCATGTCGGGCTCGACGGGCCGATAGGTAGCGAACCCAGCCTTCTCTAGGCTCTTCTGCACTTTCGCCTCAGTCTTCGAATTCACACGGACCACATACCATTTGCGGCTCTCGTCGATTTTCACCGGGAGGCGCTCAAGCCGAATGAAATGGGTGGAAGTTGGCTTCGGCGTCTCGTAGCGCTGGCGGTGCTTTTTGCGACGATTCTTGCTCATGGTGCTGCCTCAGACTTGGTGTGGGCGGATCGATGGGTGGGCGCGATCAAATCCTCTGGTCAGTCAGGCGGGAACAGCGATGGGAAGAACCAGCCAAGCCCCTTMTCAGCCTTGACCTGCGTCGGCGACTTCATCGGCTTGCCCTGTGCCGTGAAATGCGCCTTCCAGGCATCCCAAGCCCGAGTGCCTTCCTGCACCCAGACCATCGTGCGGCCGCGCTCCGTGGCCTCGCTCGCCTTGCGCTCGACATCGAGGAAACCCGACCAGCCCTTTTCGCGAAGCCAGTTTTGCGGCGCCTTCAACTTGCGCCCTTCCCTGCGGCAGTACTCGACGTAGCGGCCAGCGATCTTGCAGGCGTTGTCCTGGTCGTCGGCCGGCATGCGGTAGAACCCGCTCTCGACACGCTCCCAGTTGATCGTCGGATCTGCCGGCCATGCCGCTTGGAACCGTTCGAAGCGAGCGGCCGCTGTTTTGGAGGGGATCTCTTCCAAATCGATCGAAGATCCACCCGCCACTCCCCCTGCTAGGGGGTTGGGGGGTATTTGTTTTCTTTCAGTTCTTATTAAGTCGTCCTGATTTGCCACCTCTGGCTTTTCCACCTCTGGCAAATCAGGACATGGCTCGGCGTTTCTCTCCTGTTCAGGATCGGTTCCGTTTTTGATCAGGGCCACGTCCTGATTTTGGGGATGTGGCGTCGGAGGCTTTGGCTCATCGAGGACGATGTATTCGATGCCGTTGAATGCCTTCGATTCCGGATCTCGCGTACGCTCGCGCAGGATCCATCCCGCTTCGACCAGTTCGCGCACTAGATCATGCATCTTGTTCCGGCCGACCTTGAAGCGGTTACGCAGATGATCGACGGACAGGGACCAGTTATCCGGCCGAGATCGAAGCCATGCGAGTAGGCCCATAGCCTCCAGGCTCAGGCTCTCGTCACTGAAGACCTCGTTTTCGACGATGGTAAAATTTCGCGTCCTGCGGCGGCGGAGAATGCTCATGCCACTGCCCTCGCCTGCTTGCGCACAACGCCCCAATCCTCAAGCATGCGGATGGGCTCGTCGCGGCCGTAGGTGACGGCATAGGAGATGCCATTGACGATCAATAGGTCGCGGAACGTCTTCTGCTCATGACGCAGCTTCCCAGCCTCTGTCTTGAGCTCGAGGAAGCCGACGCCGACGCGACCGCCGATGACCAGTAGGTCGAACAAGCCTTTGCACAATCCTGCCTGGCCGAATGCCTTCTGGTTCGGGATAGCGGCCACCAGGGTGTCCGGCAGACCACAGGCGCGCCAATGGTCGATCGTAGCAGACTGGATGGATGCCTCAGAGACACGCGCCCTCATGCAGCACCTGCCCGGCGCGCCCGCGCCTTTGCTGCATCCTCTACGATGAGCGCACGAGCGAGGTTCTTCTCCCTCCTGACCCAACCGCGGTTCTCCAACGAGGTCAGGGTGCGGTGGATGCAGCTCTTGGACTTCACGCCCATGGCGTCCTTCATCTCGTCCAAGGTCGGCGCGATGCCCTGGCTATCGATATAGCCAGAGATGTAGCGGAAGAGCTGGTTCTGCTTGCGGGTGAGGCCAGTAATCATGAGCAACGCCCCTTCTTGATAGCATCCCAATCCGCCACCCAAAGAGCGTCCGCCCACTCCTGCAAGCCCCAGTCTTCCCTTGCGGAGATCGTGCTGGCGATCGATGCAGCGACACGGGAACCATGAAGGATCGTAGTATGGTCGCGCCCTCCAAGTCCCTTCCCGAGCGATGGCAGGGAAAGGCACGTGAATTGTGTACCGAGCCACATCGCAATATGGCGTGCCTTTGCAAGATGCTTGGTGCGGCGCTCAGTCTTCATGTCGTGCACAGACACGCCAGAGACTCTCGAAGCTGCCCTCAGACAATCGCCGAAGGTGGACGATCTGCTGTATGATCGCAGATCGTCCATAGCGTTCCTCCAAAGAGGCAAAACGCAAGCGATTGGGCTATTCAGGATCGGCAGGGCTGCACCGTCAATGAACGGGTCGAAGCGCACGAGCGCTCGGTGGGCCGCGCCGAAGGATAGGCCGCAGATCGTAGCTGCATCCGTAGGGGATGCCAGGTTCGAGCGGACCAGAACCGCCACGGCGATTTGACGCGCAACCGCAGCTGTCCCGGAATCTTCAGCCATCATCGCTTGGATGGAGATGTTGGCAGTGGTTGCAACCGCATCGAGAACCCTGGCAACCGGCTCGCTGTGTATCGAAGGCTGGCCCTCTTCAGGCTCAGGACTTGGCACCTCCGGCGGCTCGGGCATACGGTCCTTCATGCGCGGCCTACGCGTAAAGAACGTCGCGTTTAGATGCCGGCTGTTCGCTCGCATCTGCTCAAGGGTCGTCGGGTTTGGAAAAGGAACTGCCATGATCAGGCTCCCATCCCGTATCGCCGTTGCAGTTCTGTCGGCGGCTTCTCCTCACGTACGCGTGCACGTGCACGTGCGAGAGATCCATCGCTCTCGGGGGTGGCCCGCTCGACGCCCGAGGCCACGTCCAGCATGCCGAGCTCCTGCAAGTACAGCGCCAGGATGGCGTTGCTCTCCTGAACGGCGGGTAGATCCTTACGGCGTAGGCCAACGACCTGCTTGAGCACCTTCACGTCGAAGCCCATAGCTTTAGCTTCCGCGTAGATGTCGCGCTTATCCGTATTCAAGTCTGCGATCTCGGTCTCGACGCGTTCTATGCGGCTGACCAATGATTTCAGCTGGGAGCTCTCGAGTCCGCTCATGCTGCGCCCTTTCCATTGGTTGAAATCGGCACGACCTTCGCGAGCCCGGTGGCTTGTCGCAGCTCTGCAACTTCCGTCTCGACGACAGATGCGGCAACGTCGATGGATAGCTTCTCAGCATCGTCCACAACGCCATCAGCCACGGCTTCTGCCGTCTCGGTCATGAGGGCGCCCATGGCGCGGGTGATATCGCTGAGCTGGCGGGCAATCGGCGCTGCTGTCGCTTCCTCAGCCTGCGCACGTGGCACAAGCTTGAAGCCAGCAAGATCCGCGAGCAGACGGAGTGTTTCTGGCTCACCTCCACGCCGGATGATTTCCATGGTGATGTCGTGCAGCACGTCAGCAGGTACGTGCGTGGTGATGTTCTGGTCGGAGATAGACGAGTAGCGAGAGATCAGAGCTTGCCCTACCCGCGTCTTTCCCGCGGCCACAACGACGCCGCCCAAACGATCTACATCAGCGTCGAATGCGGCCTTGATGGCGGCATATGGATTTTTGGTGTTCATGAAATGTTTGCCTAGCGATTTGAGATGAARGCTGGACGGTTCGGGCCGATATTCCTCAGCATGGAAGCGAGGATGAAAGAGAAGGCGCGGACAGCCGTGGAGGAGCGACCGCCCGCGCAGGTGCCATCGGCGGGGCATGGACAACCGATGGGGGAGGAAACCGTGCTCAACGCTGCGCCCTCAGAGTAAGGACGTAGCCGTCATGCGTGAGAAACCAGAGATGGCCATGGGCACAGAGGCGGTAGCGTGCTTTGCGCATCAGGCGGCCTCCGCCTGGGAGGGTGCCGGTCTGGGAACTTCGGAGGGCCACTTGGCACCCGCAGGCCAGTGGTCGGAAAACCACTGGAGGCCGTTATGAATTCTCTCGGAGCCCATATCGGCACCTTCTCGAAGTCTCGAGAGGGCGTTACCGGCTCCGAACACAATGGTGGAAACCCTCGCTTCGGACCTTCCGATCGCTTGGGCGTAAGCAGACGAGACTGCGAGAAGCTGATGTTTGATCCTCATGCGCAAGAATATGCGCAATATTTATCTCAAAATCAATGCTAAAAAATGCGCTCCTGTCGGATAACGAGGCGGGATATATCTATCCCATGGAAAAGACCGCGCTTTCTCCCGAAGTCCAAGCTCTACTCGACCGTATAATTTCCCGCCTCGAAGCGACGGGGAAAAGCGAGCGCGCTGCCGCTGAAGAGGCCGGACTTAGTGGCTCGACAATCCGGAACATCCGGGAAGGCAAAGTCAGCTCCCCCCGGCTCGACACAATCAAGAAGCTGGCTGGGGTCCTGGACACTTCCGTTGAGTGGCTTGCATTCGGCTCAGATCAAGTTGGAAACTTCGGGTGGAAGCCGCATGAGGCCAATTCCACAAGCTCGCCTCAACCTAGCCAGGGTCTCGCATATGCGAGTCCGAGCGATGCAATCCCGATTAAGGATAAATTGATTCCCGTCCCAATCGTAGGCGACGTGGAGGCCGGTGCTTTCAGGGAGGCTCCCGARTTCGAGCCAGATGACATTGAGTATGTGACTGACTACCCGGACAAGGAATTCCCCTACGCCCGCCGTATCGGGTTCAGGGTCCGCGGCGATTCGATGAACGACCTAAAGCCACGACCGATCCTGGAGGGGGACAAGGTCATTGGGCTCGACTTCCATGACATTGAAGGCCAGGTCGTGCTCCGCGAGGGGATGGTTGTTGTGGTCGAACAGACCCGTGACGGCGGACACACCCGAGAATGGTCCGTGAAGCAGCTCGAAATGTTCGAGGAACGGTACGAGCTCTGTCCTCGGTCCACGAGCAAAAGACACAGGCCGATTGTGGTCGTAGACAAAGCCTTCCGAGATCCTAGCGAGGACGATGGCCGGCAGGTGAGGATTTTGGCCCTTGTCCGTCGGATCATCAGCGACGTGACGTACTAGCCCTCACGTGCGTGCAGGCGATTGATTTTTCTCCTAGGAACTGGTGATGTTCCAACGACCCTTTAGCGGAATCGCTAGGCGAGAATGGGCAGGGGGCAATGCTCAAGCGTGTTACACCAATCGAGTTCATAAAGGCAGCCACGCGCGGCCGAACTGAACCATCAGTGCTCCTTTGTGAGTGTCCCGACGGCACAGAGGTTGAGCTCGTTGCCAAATTCTCCGCATGCTGCGATGAGCGCGAGATCAATCTTGCGAGAGAGGTCATAGCGGCATGTCTCGCGGCTGACCTTGGGCTCCCGGTACCAGAACCATTCTTGGTTGAGGCTCCCAGAGAATGGGTGGACTTAGTCCCAGACCCAGGGCGCAGGGCAAAGATCAATGGGAGCTCTCATGTAGCTTTTGGCTCCAGATTGGTGACCAAGCAGTTCTCTGCCTGGACGATTGGAACCGAAATATCTGATGCCATGCTGCCGACAGCCGCTGCTATATTCACCTTCGACGCAATAATCCAAAACTCAGACCGCCGTGGGGAAAACCCAAACTGCTTAGTTCGCGGGGATGAAATTCGGATCTTTGACCACGAGCTCGCGTTTGTGCATCGGCTCGTTATTGGCTGGCGGCCTCCGTGGACGACGGGATCCTTAAGAGCCATGGAAAACCCTGGCTTTCACATCTTCCGCAACGGCCTCAAAGGCAAAATCATTGACTATGATCAGATCAAGGCCAGTTGGAATGCCTTGTCTGACGACCAAATAGCATCGTATGAGAGCGCTCTGCCCTTGGAGTGGGGCGGCGTTTCAAATTCGGTGAAGGATGCCCTGACGTTGGTTAAGGACGCCCGGGACAACATTGACGGATGCCTGTCTGAAATTAAGCGGGTGCTGGTATGACGAAGAAAAGTCCATACAGCTACACAGTTCTGCGATACATGCACGATGTCATCACTGGCGAGTTCGTGAATGTAGGCGTGGTCCTTTTCGTACCGTCTGGGAATATCTTGCGTGCAAAAATGCGCACCTCAGTCGGACGTATAAAGGGCGTTTTTCCTGATCTTGATCGACGCTCGTTCGTCACCTCGATGCATTCCGTTCGTAGAGGCATAAGGCGAATTACCAAGGAAGTTGCTGATAGCGGGTTCTTAAATAGTGACCTGAATGCCGCAGAATTGGCTCGGAGGGCCGTTCCCGCTGATGACAGCTCTCTACAGTGGTCACCAATTGGCACTGGCCTTACGGACAGCCCAGATAATACCCTAGAGAGGCTCTACGAGCGCTTTGTGACGCGCTATGATGCCCACTCGCCCCATAGAACGTCAGACGAAGATGTATGGCGCCCTGTTCGGGAGAAATTGGCTGAACGGAAGCTATCGCTTCCGCTTCAGGAGAAGGTTGTTGTCGGCGCGACAGACGCAATCTCGTTCAAGCATGCTTGGAAAAATGGTCAATGGCATGCGTATGAGCCAATTTCTCTCGATTTGGCTGATGCAGAGGGGATAAAAGACAAAGCACGACGCTGGCGAGGGCATCTAGCCGCTGTAGCCGACGGTAACCCAGAGCAGTTCAAGCTACACTTCATTCTAGGCGCACCACAGGACCCATCACTCAAAAGCGCATATGAGAACGCGGTCGCGATTTTGCGAAAGTCCCCATTCCATCCCTCAATTTACGAAGAAAATCAAATAGATGACTTAGTATCTAAAATGGAGGACGAGTATCGCGCCCACGAAAAATCGGCTCATTGACGAAACGTCCGCCCCGGCCCCAAGCCGGGGTTTTTCTTTAGAGAGCTTGAAGCGTAGGCCAGTCCACCATATGTGCAGCTAGGACTTTTTACCTGAGTTGACCATCCACACATGCCTCGCTACTTCTTCCACTCCCACGTTGATACTGAATCCATCGACCAAGAAGGGACTGTTTTGGCGGACGGCCACACAGCCAGGAACCATGCTGTCCTTGTAGCCGGGGAGCTTCTGAAGGGCGTCGGCTGTCGGGGATGGAGCGGCACTCAACTCCGCCTGTGGGTCACCGACGAGGCGGGGGCAACTGTATGCACGGTGAGCTTCATTGTAGAATACGGCTAGGATGCTGGCCCGGTCTTACTCTGGTTTTTGTCTGGCCAAGCTGAAACCACGCTGTCCCACCATCATTAAAATCGCGAGGGCGCCTTCCGATTGGGCCTTCAAGGACTAGGAGGCCTCCTCACCTACTGGGCAACGGCGGGTGAGGAGGCCCTTTTGTTTAGTCCTGCGCTGGCACATCACCGTGACGCGCCAGGAATACCGGCTCATCAAACTCTCCCATCTCCGGATCCCCGCTGATAGAGAAGACCAGCACACCGGCCTTGCTCTCTGCCATGCGCTCTCCTCTAAGGATTGCTGCGCTCTCGCTGGGCGCCTGGATGGCCTGCTCTGCTTTGACCCCTCCCCGCTTACCCTTGCTGAATGGCTGTACGACGTAGAAGGTTTTAGCTGCTGTAGCTGGCAATGCGTTCATCCTTTGTTCTATCAGGGAAAAAACTAATAAGCCGGAAGGAATGGCCCTCACAGTTTTGGCAGGGCATCTCCAGACGGTACGCAAACTCGGTGACGCGCTGTGTGACCTCGAGCGCCGAAAGGCGCAGCATCCCGAACACAACGGTGGGGTAGGAATCAGTCAGGCAATCAGAACACCGCATGCGGAGCTTATATTGATGCTCTTTTGGAAGCGGGCTTTCAGGCTGAGGTGGGATGAAGGAAGGCGGCAAGGTCGTCTCCAAAGAGCTATGTTCCCATTATGTTCTATGGCTCTTCGGAGTCGAGTCATCGGAGTTGTGGATAACGGGGAGAGTAAAAAACAGCGCCGGGCGCGAAAATATGCGCTAAATAATTCGCATTTGACTTGACGCGATAAAAATTGCGCAATACCTTTTGCTCATCACCACACGGGATGAGCCCCATGCACTTCCTCCGATCCGTTATTGAAGACACTTGTGAGCTTGCCTGCCTTGGCGTGTTCGCCGCCGCTGTTGCCCTGGTCTCGATTGGGATGGGGGCGTGAATGAGCAACGTAGTCCCCTTCCCGCCCCATCGGCGCCTGCGCCTTATCTGCACAGATGCGGAACAACTCTACATCCCGGCCCACGAGTGTCCCGCCTGCAAGGGCCGCGGCGAATTCCTGTACAAGAACGAGTACGGCTATCTCGCGTCGATCTACTGCCCCTGTGGCGGCGATGATGACAACCGCATCGATAGCGAAGAGCCGGACTTCGGAGGGGCAGCCTGATGCCTTTTCGTTCGACTCGCAAAGCATACAGAAGCAACGCTCAAGCCCTAGTGCCAGCCGTGCTCGTTGTGAGTATCACTGCGGTCATCAGGCTCGTGGTGCTGCCATGACGCTCACATGCACAGCGCTGCCGGCGAAGTACGCAAACCCGTTCGATGTCGATCATCCGGCCGTGCCGGCTCTGCTCAACACGAAGCGGTCACGCACATCCTATGCGCCCCATACGATGAAAAACCGCGCCTGGGCCTCGCGTGAGCTGTACTGCCTCTGGCTTTATGGGCTGTTGCCGCACTTGCCGCGCTCCGTCTTCACACGCCTGCCGCTACAGCCGCGCGAACGTCCGACATTTGCGGAGATCAAGGCAGATCTGGGCGGCAAGCTTCAAGGCTGCACGTGTACAGCTGAGTACACCTGTCACTCTGCCATCCTGGCCTACGTGGCAAACGCCAAAGGCTATGCGGCCAACCCTCCCCTGCGCGGTCCACCGCCGGAGCGCCGACGCCGATCATCAGACGCAGAGCGCGATGAGATCGCGCGTGACGCATACCGCCGTTCCAATTGCTGGGGAATCTGATGGAAGCCCTTTTTATCGTCGTGCCAGTGATCCTGCTGATCATCTGGCTTGGTGTGGCGTCCCTGCGCCATGAGCGCCGGCAGCTTGACAAGATCAATGCGCGGTACCGCCCGCCATCCACGCCGGAGCAGAGKCTCCGCGAAGCTTTTGATGATCCCTCAACGGAGTGGTGAGCATGTACCATCTCAACGACATCACTGCCTTTGGAGACATCGAGGATGTCTTCAGCGAAGTTCTCAAGCTTCTCCACGATAACGAGCTGCGCCAGGCGCGCGATATGCTCGACACCTTTCTGACGACCGAGGCGGCCGACTTCCGTTACTTCGCTTCCGAAGATGATGAAGAGCCCACAGGGCCGAGCGCCGCGGACCACAGTTTAGCAAGTGCCTTGGCGGAAGAAGCTATCAGCCTGCTCGACGCCGGGATGATCCTGGATGCCGCCCGTCGCGTCGAGTGCTTTTGCAAGCCGAAGTTCGAGAGCCACGCGAAATGTCAGGAGTCCTACGACGAGGCCATGACGCCGCTGCTCTTAGTATTCGCGCCGCCCACAGTTCCCGTCTTCGTCCAAACCGCTTTCCAGCTCTGAGGGGCCCTATGAACAGCTTAAACATGGCGCTCTCTGTTGAGCGCTCGGCGCTCGACAATGCTCTTAAGCGTGTGTCCGACACGCTGGCGAAGAAGCCGATTATTCCCGTTACCGGTTTCGTCAGGGCGGTGGCCGAGAATGACCAGCTCCTACTTCAGACATGCGATCTGGAGCGCCAGACGGTCGCCGCCATTCCCGCCGATATTGATCGGCCTGGAGCGATTTGCCTCCCCGGTGACGCCATGCGTGATATCGTGTCAGGCTTTGCTGCGGGGGCCCAAGTTCGCCTCGAAAGCGATCCAGCGAGCAAGCGGTGCTCTCTGGCGTCCGGCCGATCACGCTACAGGCTGTCCGTACTGCCAGCCATAGATCTTCCAGATATCGGAGCTCCGCAGGGCGCACCGTTCGAGGTGCCTGGCGCCGATCTGAAGCGCGCGATCTCGCGAGTGGCTTTCGCGGTCGCTACGGCACAGGATCGGACGTTCCTCTGGGGCGCTCATCTCCATATCGCTGAGGATCGTGGTGTTAGAAAGCTGGCGCTTGCCGCCACAAATGGTTTCGTCCTGTCGCGGTGCTTCATGGAGCTACCAAGCGGCCTTGAGAGCATGCCCGGGGTGACAATCCCTACTGAGGCACTTGCCACCCTCGGGCGCCTCGCTCCGGACGAGGGAGAAATTAGACTGACCATAAGCGAAAGCCGTATCTCGGCTGAGGTCGGCAATGTCGGGTTCGCATCGAAGCTGATCGAACAACGCTTCCCTGATTATGTCCGCCTGTTTCCTAATCCTTCGGGCAGAGGCGCAACAGTCGACCGGCAATCGCTTTTGGCGGCGCTTGGGCGCTTTGGGGCTTTGGACGAGAAAGGCTCCGGCATCAGCATCACTCCTGGCGAGGCCTCTCTGATCCTCTCTGGCCAGCACGCTTCCTTGGGGGATGCCCGTGAGGAAGTGGAGGCCGAGATCCATACTGCCTCAGGAGCGTCTGCGTTTAGCTGTGTCGTGTCGCGCAAGTATCTGGTTGGCCTTCTATCTCGGATGACTGGTGAGCACGTCCTCCTCGATCAGGCCAATGCCAGTTCACCAATCCGCATCCTCCCCTTGTCGCCCGCAGACGAAGGTCATGATGCTGTTGTGATGCCGATGCTGGTTGGCGCGCGGAACGCGGAAGACTGAGCCATGCCGCAAGCTTCCCCTCAGTCTGAAATTCAGAGCCTGCAGAGCCGCATTCAGCGCCGGCGCCAGGCGCACCAGAGCACCCGAAACGAGGAAGCCCGCCTGCGTGAGCTGCGTATTAAGCAACTGCGTCGCGAAGTGCGAGCGATGAAGAGGAAGGTGCGATGAAGATAGACGACCGCCCATCGCTCTCCGACAAGAAGCGCCGCGAGCTGTTCCTCATGCACAAGGGCGTCTGCCACCTATGCGGGCTCAAGATCGACGGCACCCGCGAGCGATGGGAAGTCGAGCACGTCATTCCTCGCTCTATGCTGGGGAAGCTTGCCGACACCGACGACAACATGAAGCCCGCCCATGTTGGCTGCCACAAGATCAAGACGGCAGAGGACAAGGGAAACCTCGCTCGGGCAGTGCGCCGGGAGGATCGGCATAAGGGCGTCCATCGCTCCAAGACGCCCATGCCCTTCGGCCGCAACTCGCCTCTCAAGAAGCGGATGGATGGCTCTGTCGTTCGGAGGGATAAATGAGCGATCTCATCCGCCTCCCCGCTCACGCGATCTATCGCCCTGACAGGATCATCAGGCTTCTAGCCGACTCTCCGCTCAAGAACCTGGGTGAGGAGGAATGCTACCGCTACTTGCTCCACGTTCACGGCATCGATCGCTACCAGATCAAGGGCAACTTCCAGACCATTCGCATCAAGGCGCACAACATCCGTGCTGCAAGGATCTGTGAAAAGCACGGGTCGAAGGCGAAACCCTTCACCCCTTCCACTGTGCCGACTGGGACTGTTTCGTCTCGCGTCGTCGACGTCGAGCACAGTGGCTCTCCCCTCCAATTATACAGAGACGCATCATGACACCCACACCCCACAAGAGCGGCGATGCGCCGGAACTGGTGAAGAGACTACAGCAGCTGAAGCACGAGGCAGAGTACCGCCCGCAAAATTACTTCAACGTCATGGCTGCCGARCAGAAGTTGCGCGACCTTTTATTCGCCAACCTCGACACGATCCTCGCATCCCTCCAGCCGTCAGAGATGGCGAAGGCTCTGATGACCTCGGCAATCGCAGAGATCGTCCACGAGGAAGCGCAGGAATACGAGTTCCGTGACCCTGATTATACGCCGACCGATTTCGAGCGAATGATGCTTGAAGATTTCGGGCTTGGCCTCCTGGAAAGGATTGCCGCCTCCCCTTCCGCCAACAGCAGGGAGAAGGAGTCCTCCCATGACTAATCCGATAGTATCTGATGAGAAGAATTTGGGGGTGACCTCCGCGCTCCGCGCTCGTAGCGCGAGAACCGACAGCACCCAGTCGCAGAGTTGCTGGCAGCCGATTGAAACGGCTCCGAAGGGCAAAGACACGGTTCTCGGATGGGGCACCTATCGGGACAGCAAGCGGTGCGTCATCGCCTTCATGAACTATTCGGACTGGCTGGACGACTGGTTTTCACATTGTCTGCCATTCGAGCCCACCCATTGGATGCCGCTTCCTCCCGCTCCCAGCGTAAGCGATGAGCAGCGCGAATACTACGACGCTTGGGCAAAAGCATGGCTTGAGAAGCACATCGATACGCTTACCAAGGGCCGCGTAAGCGATGAGCACTCGCAGAGCGAGAACCCGCAGGGGTCGAGTGCGCAGCATGCCAGCGCGGTCGATTGCGAAGCAGTCGAGACGCCCTCTCTCCCCTCCCCATCAGGGGATATAGGGGAGCTGATAGAGAGGCTGAAGTCTGAAGCTCGGACGCTTCGCATTCATAACGCCCAACTGCGGGATGAGATGTTCAATGAGCGATCCGAGAACACCCGCCTCAAGCAGGAGCGGGATGAGGCACGGGCTCGTCTCATAGTCGAGCACAACACCAACAGGGAACGTATCGAAGCAGCCGAGTCCCTCCTCGATAGCATGAAGAAGGCGCTGGAGGAGCAGGACGAGCACCGCAAACTGAAAGAGGACGTGGATGCTCTGATCGAAGAAGCTCGCGAAGAAGAACGCTTTGAGGCAGCAACTCTCTGGCCAGAGTGGGCTGACAAGCTGCTCAAGATCCTGCGTGCCTACGGCGTCCCCTGCGACGATGAAGAGGGCGTGGATCTGCCGGAAGAATTGCGTGAGTGGCTGTCGGACTACAAGGACGAACTCAGTCGCTCAGCTCTCTCCCAAGTCAAGGGGGGATCAGCCTCCCCTCGTTCTTTAGATCTCACGGAGATTAATAATGGATAAGGAATTGGGGGTTGACCTCCGTCGCTCCGCTCCTCGTAGCGCGAGAACCGACAGCACCCAGTCGCTAGGTGGCAAGGAGACTTGGGTGCGACCTGTCAATGATAACGGCGGGCGGGTTGTGGTCTGGTTTTCGTGTGGAGCCGCCAGCGCTGTCGCCGCGAAGCTCACCCTCGCCAAGTACGGGCATGAGCGCGTCCACCTTGTTTACACCGACCCCGGCAGCGAGCATCCCGACAACGTGCGGTTCCGCGCCGATTGCGAGAAGTGGTTCGGCAAGGAAATCACTGTTCTCAAAAACGCGAAGTATGCCGACACCTGGGAACTGTGGGAAAAGCGCCGCTACCTTGTCGGGCCAACCGGAGCCCTCTGCACAACCGAGATGAAGAAGTCTCTCCGCCAGCGGTTCGAGGACTTCGATGACATGCAGATTTTCGGCTACACGGCGGAAGAGGAGCATCGCGCCAAACGATTCCGTGAGCAGAACCCGGAAGTCATGCTGTCAACGCCGCTCATTGATGAGGGTCTGACCAAGGGCGACACCATTGCCATGATTGAGCGGGCAGGCATTGAAGTGCCGGCGATGTATCGCCTCGGCTACCAGAACAACAACTGCATCGGCTGCCCCAAGGGCGGCATGGGCTACTGGAACAAGATCCGTCGCGACTTTCCAGAGACATTCGTCCGCATGGCGAAACTGGAGCGGGAACTTGGAGCAACAGTTCTTCGGGATGAGGGGCAGCCGCTGTTCCTTGACGAGTTGAACCCGAAGCGCGGCAACCATGCCGATGAGCCAAGCTTCGAATGCTCGCTGTTCTGCCAGATCGCAGAGACGAAGCTGGAGGCCGCAGAATGACCGACACAGCAGAAATGCGCCGATACGCAGACCTGATTGAGCGCGAGGGATTTCCTCATGCGGCGAAGCTACTTCGGGACGCAGCTGCCGAAATCGAGCGGCTTCGCGCCGCCCTCAGCGTCCGCGATGGAAGCCGCGAAGCGGTCGAGACCAACAGGCTCGATCCGAAGGACGACAGCGCAATCGGCGCAAGCCGAGACGCCCAAATCCAAATCCCATCACAGTATAACGGAGGTGGAGAGTAATGGGACATAACCCCTTGAACCTTCACGTCTGGACTTCAGCAAGCGCAGGCAAGTCGGCTTTCACTACGGTCATGGAGTACGAGTAAGACCATGGGAAAGAAGCAGCCCCAAGAACCCTCCTGCCTGTATCCGAGTGAGGATGAACTTGCCCGCCTGATCCTTGGCGACCGAGCGCCCCAGTGGCCCACTATCGCCAAGGTCGAAGAAAGGGTCGGCCTCCCGCGAGTGCAACATCAGTACGGCGGGCGTTACTGGCCGGCAGTCAAGGCCTTCTATGATCGACGGTTCAAATCGATCGAAGAGCACACGGCAGAGGAAGAAGACGAAGAAAAGCTAGGAGGATCATTCGATGAGTGGAGAGCACGACGCGCCCGGACTAAGGCGACTAAAGCGAAAGGGCGGTCGAATTGACTGCTACTGGGTGGCCGACAAGGAGGCCGTGAAGAAGGGCTTCATCCCCAAAACCCAAAGGCTCTTCGGCGACCCGACCGACCCTGTGGACTTCCTGGCTATGGCCGACACATGCCAGCGACTACAGGCAGAAATGCGCCAATGGCTCGACGGGATCAAAAGCTCCGGCAATCGCTCTGCCCTCGGCACCGTCGCCTGGTTCTGCGATGCCTTCGAGACGGATGAGGACTCTCCCTTCCGGCAGAAGCGCAAAGCGACACAGGTCTTCTACAGCCGCTATTGCAAGGAGCTTAAGGGGAGCATCGGGGAAGAGCAGTTTAAGAGCATCACCGGGCGTGACGTTCGCCGCTGGCACAAGGAATGGGTAAAGGAACTCGGGGACCGAGGGGCCTATGGCTGTATCCAAACTCTGCGCCGCGTCGTCTCCTATGGCTGCGAACTGCGCGACAAGGAGGCCATCGAACTGGCCGAGGTGCTCAGCCACATGGAATTTCCGCCTCCCAAGCCACGGAAGAAGCGCCCGACCTATGATCTGATCTCCGCCCTCAGGAAAGCCGCTCATGAGGCTGGCAGGCCGTCTATCGCGCTTGCCGTGACGCTTCAGTTCGACCTCGGGCTCCGGCAGAAGGATGTGATCGGAGAGTGGGTGTACCCCGACCCGGAGCAACGGGAGCAGATCGAAGGGGCAATCACGGACGGCCCGAGGATATGGCAATGGGGCCTGACGTGGAACCACATCGACGGTAGCCTGATCCTCAAGAAGCCRACCAGCAAGTCTAACGGCACCCAAGTCGCGGAACACGACCTCAAACAGTACCCGGACGTGGTCGAGGAACTGAGCAAAATCCCGACCTCACACCGGATCGGGCCGGTTGTCCTTGATGAGCACACCGGCAAGCCGTGGAGCGTGTCGAACTTCTCTCGGAAGTTCAGGAAGATCGCCAATGCAGCCGGCTGGCCGAAGGACGTTTGGAACATGGACTCGCGGGCTGGCGCAGTTTCGGAAGCCTTCGAGGCCGGGGCGGAGCCGGCGGACGTGATGAAGACGGCAACTCACACTCAGCTCAGCACGACGATGATCTATAATCGCGGAGCGGTGGTTCAGTCGTCGCGGGTCGCCGAACTGCGGATGGCCAAGAGACGGAAGAAAGACACCGGCGAGGCTTAGAACGGGCCTCGAACAACCAACCCTAACACGCACCCTAACACCGTCGCCTGTACGGTATCTTATACGGAGGATCTAAGTTGTTGGACTGTCAGGAGAAAAGAAATGGTGCCCAGGGACGGAGTCGAACCGCCGACACTGCGATTTTCAGTCGCATGCTCTACCAACTGAGCTACCTGGGCATCCGATGCGCGGCGAAGCCGTGCGCGTCGTGGAGGCGTGTATAGTCAGACCAGCTGACGATGTCTAGCACTCCCTCCAAGAAAAATTGGGGGGAGGAAACTTATCTGTCTTCCTGGTCGTCCTCGTCCCTGTCCTCAGCGCCTTCGACGGCCGGGATGGCGTAGTTGCCCGAGAGCCAGCGATTCAGGTCCACGTCGGCGCAGCGCTTGGAGCAGAAGGGCTTGAACTCTTCCTTCGTCGGCTTGCCGCAGATCGGGCACTTGCCGGAGGATGCCAGGGGGTTGTTCTCGTTGGCGGGGTCCATCGTTCTTTCCTCACGCCGGAATCAGGCGGCGTCGAGCCAGCTGAAGCGCACGGGGAAGCCCTCGCCGTCGAGGAGGGCCACGCTTTCATAGAGCGGCAGGCCGACCACGTTGGTGTAGGACCCCACGAGCTTGACTACGAAGGTGCCGGCAAGGCCCTGGATGGCGTAGCCGCCCGCCTTGCCGCGCCATTCGCCGGAAGCGAGATAGCGCTCGAATTCCTCGCGGGAGAGGCGCTTGAAGCGCACCCGCGTCTCCACGAAACGCTCGCGGAACGAATCCTTGGGCGTGATGAGACAGACCGACGTGTAGACCCTGTGGGCGCGGCCCGAGAGAAGGCGCAGGCAGCCGGCGGCCTCGTCCACCACCTCGGCCTTGGGCAGAATGCGCCCGCCCGCCACCACCACCGTGTCGGCGGAGAGGATATAAGAATCCTTCAGGTCGTCGCGGTTGCGCGCGGTCTTGCGGGCCACCTCCGCCTTGGCGCGGGAGAGGCGCTTGGCCAGATCCTTCGGGCTTTCGTTCTTCAGGGGCGTTTCGTCCACATCGGCCGGCAGCAGAGCATCGGGCTCGATCCCGGCCTGCTGCAGCAGCGCCAGCCTGCGGGGCGAGGCGGAAGCCAGGATGAGCTTCGGACGCGGGCTGGAATTCGACACCTCAGAGGATGACGCCACTTTAATCTCCACGCTCAAGGGCTTTGAAGCCTTACACAAATTTTATTCTTAAGGCCTCAAGCCCGGTCACAACATGGCACGGAGGCTGAGTGAATCAAGCTGGAGGCAGTTCGTCATCCACCGGCGGCTCAGGCTGGGCGGGGCCATTCTCCAGATCCGCGCGGTCGAGCTTGCGGTAGCGCATCACGCCGATCGGGATCGTCAGCAGGAAGAGAACGGTGCCGAGGGCCAGCATTTCGAAGGGGAAGCTGAGAAGCAGGCCGAATGCCGCCACCGACAGGACGAAGATCGGCAGGACCCAATGGCGCGGCACATATTTGCCCATGGTCTTGCCCGAATAGGTCGGCACGGTGGACACCATCAGGAGACCGATGCCGACCACGTAGATCAGTATGACGGGGGCAACCGAGGAATCCTGGATCGAGACGCCCAGGAAGGACAGGTAGAGCGGCAGCAGGGCGCACAGGGCGCCCATGGGGGCCGCCATGCCCACGAAGAAGTTCTTCTTCCACTCCGCCCGGTTGGGATCGTCGATCATCACGTTGAAGCGCGCGAGCCTGAGCGCCGCCGCGATGGCGAGAACGAGGGCTCCGATCCAGCCGACCGAGCGCAGCTCGTGCAGGACGAAGCTGTAGAGGATCAGGGCCGGCGTCACGCCGAAATTGAGGAAGTCGGCCAGGGAATCGAGCTCCGCGCCGAAGCGGGAGGTTCCCTTCAGTAGCCGGGCGATGCGCCCGTCCACGCCGTCGAGCATCGCCGCCACGATGACCGCGATGACCGCATGCTCATAGCGCCCCTCGAAGGCGAGGCGGATCGCCCAGAGCCCCAGGCACAGGGCGATCAGGGTGATGATGTTGGGGGCGATCATGCGGAACGGGACCGGCTTGAAGAGCCGCTTGCGCGACTCGTCCGGGTCCGGGGCGAAGGGTGGGAAAAGATCACTCATGGCGCAAATCTAGGAGGAGCCGCCTTTACCGGCAAGCAGAGCTGGGCGGTTTGCCCGTGGGAGAGAAGCGCAAACCGCTGTGGACAGTTCCACAAAGCTCGCCGGAAAAGGACCCTAGCCCACCCGGTACTGACGGGCCGGCTCGTTGGCGGTGAGGTCCGCCAGCACCGTCTCACCCGCCACTGCCGTCTGGCCGAGGCCGACGAGGACATGGGCGTTCATGGGCACATAGATGTCGAGGCGCGAACCGAAGCGGATGAGGCCGAAGCGCTCGCCGGTGCTCAAGGATTCGCCGATCTTGACGAAGGAGACGATGCGGCGCGCCACGAGGCCCGCGATCTGCACGACGCCGATCTTGGTGCCCGCCGTCTCGATGACGAGGGCGTTGCGCTCGTTGTCCTCGCTCGCCTTGTCCAGCTCGGCATTGAGGAACAGGCCGGGCGTGTACAGGATCTGCGTGATGCGGCCAGCCACGGGAGAGCGGTTCACGTGGCAGTCGAACACGTTCATGAAGACCGAGATGCGGGTCATCGGCTCAGGCGGCAGGTCGAGCTCGGCCGGGGGCACGGCGGTGGTGATGAGGTTCACGCGCCCGTCGGCAGGCGAGATCACGAGTCCCTCACGGACCGGGGTCACGCGCGGCGGATCGCGGAAGAAGTAGCACACCCACACCGTGAGGATGGCGCCGACCCAGCCCAGCGGCGACCACAGCCACGCCAGGACGATGGTCGCAAACAGCGCGATCAGGATGAAGGGATACCCTTCCTTGTGGATCGGGACGAGGATGCGGCGCATCGATGCCAGGATGTCGTTCATGCTTTTTGAAACCTTAACTCGGGTTAACTCACCGGATGGCAGGAGAGAGCGCTCGCGTCAACCTGCCACGCTTTCCTTAGACCTCTCCTCCTCTTCCGCCCGCTTGAGGGTTTCGCGGGCCTGATCGGCCTCGCGTTGACGGTTCCACATGGCGGCATAGACCCCGCCCTGGGCCAGAAGGGAACCATGATTGCCCCGCTCGACCACCCGCCCCTGGTCAAGCACGATGATCTCGTCGGCGCCGATCACGGTGGAGAGGCGGTGGGCGATGACGAGCGTGGTGCGGCCCCGGCTGACCCGGTCGAGGGCGTCCTGGATTTCCTTCTCCGTGAAGGTATCGAGGGCGGAGGTCGCCTCGTCGAGCACCAGGATCGGCGGTGCTTTCAAGATTGTGCGGGCGATGGCCACACGCTGCTTCTCGCCGCCCGAGAGTTTGAGGCCGCGCTCGCCGACGGGCGTATCGTAGCCTTCGGGCAAGGCGGCGATGAAGCGGTCGATCTGCGCAAGGCGCGCTGCCTCCCTCACCTCTTCCTGCGTCGCATCCCAGCGTCCGTACTGCACATTGTAGCCGATGGTATCGTTGAACAGCACGGTATCTTGCGGAACCATGCCGATGACGTTGCGGAGCGAGGCCTGCTGAACGTCGGCGATGTTCTGTCCGTCGATGAGAATGCGGCCGCTCGTGGGTTCGTAGAACCGGAACAGCAGGCGCGAGATGGTGGACTTGCCTGCGCCCGAAGGCCCGACGATGGCGACCGTGTGGCCCGCCGGAACCTCGAAGCTCACGCCCTTCAAGATCGGACGCTCGGGGATGTAGGAGAAGTGCACGTCCTCGAAGCGCACGACGGCCTGTTTCACATCGAGCGGCTTCGCGCCCGGCTTGTCCTGGATTTCCGGGTTGCGCTCGATGATATGGAACATGTCATCGATGTCGATGAGCGCCTGCTTGATCTCGYGATAGAGCATGCCCATGAAATTCAGCGGGATGTAAAGCTGCACGAGCATCGCATTCACGAGCACGAAGCTGCCGATGGATGCGCGCCCGGCCATGATGTCCCGCGCGGCGAGCACCATCACGATGGCCATGCCGATGGAGAAGATCACGGCCTGACCGGCATTGAGCACGGCAAGCGACGTGTAGGTCTGCGTGGAGGCTTTCTCGAAGCGCTCCATCGAGCGATCATAGCGCGCGGTTTCGCGCTTCTCGGCGCCGAAATACTTCACCGTCTCATAGTTCAGAAGCGAGTCGACCGCCTTGGTGTTGGCGTCCGTGTCGGAGTCGTTCATCTGCCTGCGGATCGAGATCCGCCACTGGGTCGCCTTGTAGGTATAGGCGAGATAGATCACCACCATCACGAAGACGACGAGCGAATAAAGCCAGTTGAACTCCCATGCCAGAAGCCCGAGCACCAGCACGAATTCGAAGATGGTGGGCACGAGCGTCAGCACCATGAGGCGCGACAATTCCTCAATGCCTTCGCGGCCACGCTCGAGCACGCGGGTGAGACCACCGGTCTTGCGCTCGAGGTGAAAACGCAAGGACAGGCGATGCATGTGCTCGAAAGTCTGGAGCGCAAGATTGCGCACCGCATGCATGGCCACCTTGGCGAAAAGGCCGTCGCGCACCTGAGTGAGCACCGCCATGAGGATGCGCGTGATTCCGTAGATGGCCGTCAGCAGGATCGGCGCTCGCCAGATCCATGAGCCTGAAGTTGCCGCCGCCTCGGCACCCTGCCCGCCTCCGTTCGTGACGGCAACGAGCGCGTCCGTCGCCCATTTGAAGGCGAAGGGGGTCACCATGGTCACGCCCTTGGCGACGAGCAGCAGGCCGAACGCCAGGAAGACCCGTCGCTGCAGGTCCGGCCGGCCATGGGGCCACAGATAGGGCCAGAGCTTCGACCAAGTATCGGCCAAGCCGCCAGGCTTGCGCGGGGAGGCGCTCGTCACGGGAACGGCAGTGTTGGGGGGCATCGTAAGAGAATCCGAATGTCGCGTCGGACCTCGATATAAGCGATGCGGGCGCTGAATTCACCCTTTTCCGGAGAACGATCAGTTGATCTTCTGATCCTGATTCGTCGGCAGAACGAACACCTGCCCTGGATAAATCAGGTTCGGGTTGCGGATCTGGTCCTGGTTCGCCCCGTAGATGACCGTGTAGCGCACGCCCTGGCCGTAGATTCGCTGGCTGATGCGCCAGAGATTATCGCCCCGGGAAACGATGGCCGTGTTGATATTCGGGATCACGACGGTGCCTGCCGCCGCAACCTGGGCCTCCGGTGTCGGCTTGGCTGTGCTCTGCGGCGTGGCCGCAGGAGCCTCGGGCTCGGCGGAGGCTACTTGAGCCGGCACGTTGAAGCCGACCTCTGCGCGGGATTTCACCTGTCCCGAGACGGGGTCCACATCGTCGAGGCGAATCCGGTACTCGCCCGGCCGCACGCCGCTGCCGATGGAGAAGGACAGCTTGCCGTCTCCGCCCGCGCCGCCGGGGGCGATGAGGCTCTCGTTGAGATAGAGGCGCACCGTCGCGCCTGGGGCAGCTTGGCCGGAGACGAAGAGCTTTCCGTCCTCCGATTCGACAGTCACGATTTTGATCTCGGGCCGGGGCGTCGGCTGTGCCGGCGCAGCAGGCGCCGGCGGCGTGGCGCTGGCCTGCTGCTGTGGAACGGGCTGGGCTGCAGGCTCCGCAGGCTTCGGCTCGGCCACCTTGGGCTCCGGCGCCTTGGGCTGCTCCGCGACCTTGGGCTCGGGAGGCTCGGGATTGGACAGGAGCACCGTGGGCTGATCCGGCGAGGCCAGGGTCACGAGGGGGCGGGTACCCGCCTTGTCGATCACCACCGTCACGGTCTGGGGCGAGCGCTGGCGAACGCCATCCGGCGCGATGGATTGCAGCATCACCTGATGCGAGCCCGGCGGCAGGGACGGCGGGACGATGGCAAACAGGCCCGAGGCATCGGCCACGGCGCGTGCATGGACCTGATCGCCCCGCAGAAGCTCGATTGTCGCACCCGGCGCCGCACGCCCGGCGATGACGCTCTCCCCGTTGGGCTCCACGCGGACCAGATCGAAGGATGGCACGATGGGCGCATTGGCGGGCTTCGCCTCGGCCTTGGGCTCGGGCGGTTTTTCAGCGACGGCTTTTGGCTCGGGTTGCGCGGGCTGCTGCGCCGTTACTTGTGGGGAATTGCTTGCTTTTGTGGGCTCGAAACCGCCCGGCAATGCCCAATAGAGGGCACCCACAAGCACGGCGACGACACCGGCGGCGATTGCCCCGATGATCGCGATTGTTCCCCTGTTTTCAGTCGGCTGCGCCATGATGCCTTTTCTCAACCCGGCACTTTCATGCATTTAAGCCGTTTATCTTTCAAATGGCTACGGCCATAAAGGAAGAATAAATGTTTCATGATCCAGCGCGGGAGGCACCCCGCCTCCCCGAAGTGAAAATGTCAGCGACCAAGCCTATCAAATCCATCTGTGTGTATTGCGGCTCCGGCTTCGGAGACGACCCCGTTTTCGCTGAAAATGCGGCGGCATTGGGTCGGTCCATGGCCGAGCAGGGAATCAACCTCGTTTATGGCGGCGGCAATGTGGGCCTCATGGGCACCGTGGCCCAGGCCGTTCTCGACCACGGCGGTTATGTCACGGGCATTATCCCGGACTTCCTGAAATCCCGCGAGCGCCTGCTCGACCAGGTGCAGGAAACCATCGTCGTGCCCGACATGCACACCCGCAAGCGCCTGATGTTCGAGAAGGCCGACGCCTTCGTGGCCCTGCCCGGCGGCATCGGAACGCTGGAAGAGCTCGTGGAGCAGATGACCTGGGCACAGCTGGGCCGTCACACCAAGCCGATCCTGATGCTGAGCACCAAGGGCTTCTGGAAGCCGCTTCTCACTCTTATCGCCCATATGCGCGACCAGGGCTTCATCCGCCCGGGGCTCGAACTCAACTATCTCGTGGCCGAGCGCGTCGAGGAGATCATTCCGATGGTCGAAGCAGCCGCGCGGCGGGTCGGCATCGTCGAGAACGCCGAGATGATCGAGACGAAGTTCTAAAACACCCTCATCCTGCGCGGGACAGCATGAGCCCGCCCAGGATCATCCCCGCCGCTAGAAGGCGCTGCCATGTGATGGCCTGAACCGGCAGGCCGAAGGCGCCGGTGGCGTCGAGTATGAGCGCTGCGGCGACTTGGCCGAGGATCAGCGCCGCGACGGTGCTCACCACGCCGAGCTGCGGCACGCCCCAGATCACCACGGCCACATAGAACGCGCCCAGCAACCCGCCGAGCCACGACCACCAGGGCGCAGCTGCAACCGCGCCGCCCGACGGCCAGCCTCCACGGAAGACGCTGATCACGGCGAGCACCAGAAAGCCGATCCCGAACGAGATGCAGGCGGCCAGAATGGGATCGCCGAGCGAGCGCGCCAGCGCGGCATTGATCGGCGCCTGCGAGGCCAGGAAAACGCCGCCTAGGAGGATGCCCGCGAGAGGCAGGAGGAGTGAGGGGTTCATGGGTTGTCTCGGTTGCTCATTGCAAATTTCATCCTGCATGTCTGACGGATGCTCCGCACGTCATCACCGGCCCTGTGCCGGTGATCCCGATTAGTTGTAGCGCCGCGCTCTTCGGATCGGGATGGCCGGGACAAGCCCGGCCATGACAGGAGAGGAAGCGCTTCAGCGAGCCAGACTGTATAGATGAGAGCTAGGGGATTGTGACCGGAGGGACTTAAAGCGTCGCCCCACCCTTCAACAGCTTGTAGATCATCGAATCCGTCAGCGCCTGGAAGGATGCGTCGATGATGTTGGGCGAGACGCCGATGGTGGTCCAGCGTTCTCCCGAGACGTCGGTGAACTCTATCAGAACGCGCGTCACGGCGTCAGAACCGCCCTGATAGATGCGCACCTTATAGTCCACCAGCTCCAGATCCTGGATCAGGTTCTGGTACTTGCCGAGATCCTTGCGCAGGGCCACGTCGAGCGCGTTCACCGGGCCGTTGCCTTCGGCTGCGGAGATGAGGATCTCGTCGCCCACGCGCACCTTCACGATGGCTTCGGACGCGGTGACGAGTTCGCCCACTGCGTTGAAGCGGCGCTCCACATTGACCGAGAAACGCTCGACATCGAAGAAGGCAGGCACTTCGCCGAGCATGCGCTTGACGAGCACGTAGAAGGACGCATCCGCGCCCTCGAACGCGAAGCCCTCGGACTCCTTGCGCTTCACCTCGTCGAGCACGCGTCCGATGCGCGGATCGCCCTTTTCGAGCGTGAAGCCGCAGCGCTTCAGTTCGGCGAGGATGTTCGACTGGCCGCCCTGATCCGACACCAGAACCTTGCGCGCATTGCCGACGATTTCCGGCTCCACATGCTCGTAGGTGCGCGGATCCTTCAGAACGGCGGAGGCGTGAATGCCCGCCTTCGTCGCGAAGGCGCTCGCGCCGACGAACGGTGCGTGGCGGTTCGGCTGGCGGTTCAGAATTTCATCGACCTGACGCGACACATGCGTGAGATCGCCCAACATCTCGTCGGAGACGCCCATATCGAAGCGGGAGGAGTAAGTGTCCTTGAGCTTCAGCGCGCCGATGATCGTGACGAGATTGGCATTGCCGCAGCGCTCGCCGAGGCCGTTGAGCGTGCCCTGGATATGGCGCGCGCCCGCCTCCACCGCAGCGAGAGAATTCGCAACCGCGCAGCCGCAATCGTCATGGGTGTGGACGCCCAGATGATCGCCCGGCACCACCTTCGTGACAGCCTGGACAATCTCGCTGACCTCATGAGGCAGCGTGCCGCCATTGGTGTCGCACATCACCACCCAGCGCGCTCCGGCCTCGTAGGCGGTTCTGGCGCAGGCGAGCGCGAAATCGGGATTGGCCTTGTAGCCATCGAAAAAATGCTCGCAATCGACGATCACCTCGCGCCCCTTGGCGCGGGCCGCCTCCACACTGTCGCGGATGCCGATGAGGTTTTCCTCCAACGTCGTCTCGAGCGCCACATGGACATGGTAGTCCCAGGCCTTCGCGACGAAGCAGATGGCATCGGCCTCAGCTTCGAGAAGCGCCGAGACGCCGGGATCGTTCGACACGGAGCGCCCTGCCCGCTTCGTCATGCCAAACGCCGTGAACTTGGCGTTCTTCGTGCGCTTTTCGGAAAAGAAAGTCGTGTCGAGCGGGTTGGCGCCGGGATAGCCGCCTTCCACGTAATCGATGCCGAGCCGGTCGAGCAGCGCGGCGATGGCCCGCTTGTCCTCCAGCGAGAAATCGACGCCCGTGGTCTGCGCGCCGTCGCGCAGGGTCGTGTCGAAGAGATAGACGCGCTCGCGGCTCATGAGGAGAATTTCCTGTCTTCGGCTGCCGTCAGGCGCTTTTCCATGGTGGTGGTCGCAAGCCACTCGTCGCCGAGGGACAAGGTGGTGCGGCGCTGCGGCTGGAATCCGTGCTTCTGGAAGAAAGGCTGCGCATTGTCGGTGACCTCACCGACGAGACGCGGCGCGTTACGCGCGCCGGCGAGCTTCTCGACAGCGTCGTAGAGCATCGTGCCGATGCCCTGTCCTGCTACGGCGGGATGCACATACAGGAACGCGATCAGCTCGTTGTCTTTCAGCGCGATGAAGCCGACGGGAGAGCCCTCCACGGTCGCGACAAGGGTAAGGCTTTTCGCCAGCGTCTCGGCGAAGTTCTCATCCTCGGCCTGCGCCATCCAGGCTTCCTGCTGCGCCTCGCTGTAATCCTCAGCCGTCAGCCCCTCGATGCTCGCCTGATAGATTTCGATGAGCAGCGGCAGGTCGGCGGGGAGAAAGGGACGAAGCCCCGGTTTCGGCAATGACTGTCCCATCAGCGTGCAACCTCCCAAGTGGTCGTGCCGTCCTTGTTGTCCTTCACCACGACCTTGAGGGATGCAAGCTCATCGCGGATGCGGTCGGAATCGGCCCAGTTCTTGGCGGCGCGCGCTTCCTTGCGCGCGGCGATCAATCTCTCGACCACGGCGGGATCGACGCAGAGCGCGGCCCGCTTGCGCGCCTTCCACGCATCGGCGCCTTCCAGAAGGAAGCCCATTGCGCGCAGGTTCGCGCCGAGTTCCTCGTACGCGCCCTGACTGTCGAGGGCATGCAGCTCCGCGAGCATCTTCGGCGTATTGAGATCATCGGCGAGCGCTTCGACGATGGAGCTAGAGAAGGCCATAGCCGAGCCGTGGCCGGCCTTTTCGTACCAGCGGTCGAGAATCTTCCGGCTTTCTTCCAGACCTGCCACCGTCCAATCGATGGGCTGGCGATAATGCGTGCGCAGCATGTTGAAGCGCAGCACCTCGCCCGGCCAATCCTTCAGCAGGTCATTGATGGTGAAAAAGTTGCCGAGAGACTTCGACATCTTCTCGCTTTCCACCTGCAGGAAGCCGYTGTGCATCCAGACATTGGCCATGCGCGGCGCATCGAAAGCGCAGCAGCTTTGCGCAATCTCGTTCTCGTGGTGCGGAAACACGAGGTCGATTCCGCCGCCATGGATGTCGAAGATCTCACGCTCCTTCGCATCGGTGCAGGTGATCCGCGTCTCGAAGGCCTGAATCAGGTGCTTCCACGCCATCGCCGAGCATTCGATATGCCAGCCGGGACGGCCCGGAGTCGCGATTCCTGCGGGAGACTCCCAGGAGGGATCCTTGGGGCCGGACGGCTTCCAGAGCACGAAGTCCATCGCGTCGCGCTTGTAGGGCGCCACATCCACCCGCGCGCCGGACAAGAGCTCGTCCAGCGAGCGCTTGGAGAAGGCGCCGTATTTCGGCACGCCGGAGAGCTTCTGCATCTCGGAGACGCTGAAGAGCACGTGCTCCTCGGCCACATAGGCGATGCCGCGCGCGATCAGCCGCTCGATGATCATGCGCATCTCGGCGATGTGCTCGGTGGCCCTCGGCTCGACGAAGCTCGGCGGCATTCCCGGCCGGTTCACGTCCTCCGGCATCAGCACGCCGAGCGCGCGGATATCCGCATGGAACTGCTGCTCGGTTTTCCGGGTCAGCTCGCGGATCGCCTCGTTGTACGGAAGGTCCGGATAATCCCTTGCGGCGCGGGCGTTAATCTTGTCGTCGACATCTGTGATGTTGCGCACATACGTAACGGCAGCTTCGCCATAGATTTCTCTTAACAGGCGAAAGAGAAGATCGAAGACGATGATGGGGCGGGCATTGCCGATGTGGGCGTAGTCGTAAACCGTGGGACCGCAGATATAGAGGCGCACGTTCTCAGGATCGATTGGGACGAACCCATCCTTCGACCGGGTGAGCGTGTTGTAGAGCTTCAACTGAGGCGCCATGAAACCAATTCCCTATCAGGCCACACAGGCCGGAGATTGGTTTCGATCTTGGAATCAGAACGAGACAGCTCCAGCCAGCGTGTGCGCTAGCCGCAAATAATCCCGGAAATGAGGATTGTTGCCATGTTCATGAAAGCATCAATGCCCTGTCAGCCTAAGGACGTCAAGGTTCCCATGCTGAAGAGCACAATCAATTTGCAGGAATGCAAGCAACGGGATTTAAGCATACTCGTTAGAGCTTTATTCACAGGCAATCGTGACAATACATCACGAGTTCAATCAAAGAGGTCATCTATGCGCCGCGCATATACAATGCTCGGGTTGGGTACAGCTGTGTTCTGCGCCGCCGCGTCCCTCACGCTTCTTCCCAACGACACTCAGGCCTCATCGTCCCAGGCCACCTTCATGGTACCCGCCGCAGACGGCTACGGCGTCGCGGAATGCCTGATTTCAAGCGACGCTTGTGGCCAAGTTGTGGCAAATACCTGGTGCGAAGCCCAGGGCTACGTGAAGGCGGTCTCGTTCCGCCAGATCGACGCCGAGGAAGTGACGGGCTCGATCCAGAAGGCATCGATGACCACAGGCGAGCACCGGCCCATTTCGATTACGTGCTCGAACTGAGCAATTCCCAATTTTGCATAATGGCCGGGCTCGTCCCGGCCATTTCCTTTTGCCTGTCTCCACACCTTAGACCTCATCAGGATGAGGATGGTGTAATAATTTCCTGTTACTTATTCAGCCACTCCCCGCATTTCGGCGGCACTTCGGTGCCCCAGGGCATCAGCGGCACGGTCGAGGTCGAGTTCTTGGGTGAGCCCTCGATGGGACGGTCGGAATAGACCATGTAGACCAGGGTGTTGCGCTTCGCGTCGCAACCCCGGACGATCTGCATCTTCTTGAAGATCAGTGACCGGCGCTCGCTGAATACGATGTCGCCCTGCCCGAACCGCTGCTTGATCTTCACCGGCCCCACCTGACGGCAGGACAGAGAGATGTCGGACACCTCCTCGGCCACGCCGAAGGTGCCCGAGATGCCGCCGCGCTCAGGGGTCGTGTAATGGCAGGCGACGCCCTCTACGAGCGGGTCGTCGATGCCATAGACCGCGAGCTTGTCGTCCGGCGTCAGGGCGCGCCAGACCGTAGATTTCTTGAAGATCAGATCCGGCTCCTGGGCCGCGACACCGGAGGCCGCGCCGACGATGAGGGCCAAAGCCAGAGCGATACGAGCGAACATTGTTTACAGTCTCCCACTGTTACGCTGTCATGTGGGGATGCCTGGCCGCTTTGGCGAGGCCTATTCGGCGTGGTGGCTGCAGATGCAGATCTTGTTGCCGTCGAGATCACGGAAATAGGCCCCGTAGTAGTTTTGGTGATAATGCGGCCTTAAGGCAGGCCCGCCCTCATCCGTGCCGCCCTGCTCTATTGCCGCCGCATGACAGGTGTCCACAAGCGCCCGTCGCACGGCCAGGAGGGCGATCATCGCGCCGTTGCCCACGGAGGGCTCTCGCCCATCGAAAGGCTGCACGACAAGGAATTGCGGCCGCCCGCCCGGCAAGCCGTATCCCACCATGCCGTCGTCCTCGAACCGGACTTCGAGACCAAGAGGCGCCAGGACGATATCGTAGAAGGCCCTGGCCCGGGCGAGGTCATTTGCCCCGATGGTCGTATGGGAGTACATGCAGGGTCTCGATCGGGAATCGCTTCTGATGGGAAGGCTATGAGGCTTTCCCGGGGGCGGGCAAGGCATTAATCACAATAGGGTCAAATTCCGACGGCACATGACCAATCTGGCAATGACGCCTTCTGACGATCCGGTTCTGCGATACGCTTGATGACAAAGACATCTCTCCTCCGCTCCCTTGTCGCCGTGATGGCCTTTCTGGTCGCCGGCGAAGCCGCCTTGGCCCAATCGCCGGAATGCCAGCGCTTTCGGGCAGAGCTGGCGAACCTGGACCGCAACCGGGGTGGAGCGCCGACTGGCCAGATGCAGGCGCAGCGGGCCGAGATCTCCCGTCTTGCCCGGTATTATTCCTCCATTGGCTGCGAGCGCGGCCCCCTTGGCTTCTTTTCCGGCCCCGCCCCGGCCGAGTGCCCCGCCATCGCCCAGCAGATCCGCCAGCTCGAGGCCGGCTATGCCCGCCTCGCCGCCCAGGCCGTCGATCCGGGGGATGTGGAGTTCCGCCGCCGCCAGTTGCAGGCCGCGGTTCAGCAGACCTGCTCCACCGACCAGCCGCGCGGCTTCTTCGAGACCCTCTTCGGCCCGCCGCGCAGCCAGCAGCCTCAGCAGCAGATCATGCCGGAAGGCCAGCCGATCATCGCCGATGAAGGCCCGCGCTCCATGGGCGGTGGCCGCCTGATCTGCGTGAAGTCCTGCGACGGCTCGTTCTTCCCTCTCACCACACCTCCGGGCGGCGGGCAGAGCGCGGACGAAATGTGCCAGGCCCTCTGCCCCGGCACGGAAACCACCGCCTTCGCCTATCCGGGCGGTGACGACGGCCTTTCCCGCGCGGCATCGCTGTCGAGCGACAAGCCCTATACGTCGCTCGCCAACGCCTTCAAGTTCCGCAAGAGCTTCGACGAGAGCTGCGCCTGCAAGAAGCAGGACGAGAGCTGGTCCGTGGTTCTGCGCAAGGCGGAAAGCATGCTCGATCAGCGTAAGGGCGACATGATCGTGAGTGCCGAAAAGGCGGAGGAGCTTTCCCGCCCCAAGGCCGTCCAGGCCCGCAAGGCCGCCGAGAAGAAGGCGGACGAGGAAGAGAAGGCCGCCGCCGAAATCGCCGCCGCCGCTCCGACCGCCAGCAAGGAATCCGCAGGTATCGGCCCGCAATCCATCGAGAACACCGCCGTCGTGGGCGAGAACGAAGGCTCGCAGCGCGAGGTTCAGACCAGCACCGGCAAGAAGACGGTGCGCGTGATCGCGCCCGACCTGATCCCGGTGCCCAACCCGCAGAATTGATTGCTCAAACGTTCCTTCGTCATGGCCGGGCCTGTCCCGGCCATTTCTTTTTGGGTCCCAACCCACAAACCTCATCCTGAGGAGGTTTGTGGGTTGGAGATCGGTAAAAGGAGATGCCCACGCCCATGAGGTACCCAGTCACGTTTTGTGCTATCACGCGCGCATGAAACCTCTCGATTCTCAGAGACTTCCCCAACCTTCCGGCATGTCCGACCCGATCATCGCCGTCTCGGGCCTGAGCAAGACCTATGCGTCGGGTTTCCAGGCGCTTCGACAGGTCGATCTGGAAATCAGGCGCGGCGAGATCTTCGCGCTGCTGGGTCCCAACGGCGCCGGCAAGACGACGCTGATCAGCATCATCTGCGGCATCGTCAATCCGAGCACCGGAACGGTGATGGCGGATGGGCATGACATTGCGCGCGATTACCGCCCCGCCCGCACCAAGATCGGCCTCGTGCCCCAGGAACTCACCACCGATGCCTTCGAGAGCGTATGGGCGACGGTGAGCTTCAGCCGGGGCCTGTTCGGCAAGCCCGCGAACCCGGCCTATATCGAGAAGATCCTGAAAGACCTTTCCCTCTGGGAGAAGAAGGACACGAAGATCATGGCGCTGTCAGGCGGCATGAAGCGCCGCGTGATGATCGCCAAGGCCCTCTCTCACGAGCCCAACATCCTCTTCCTCGACGAGCCGACCGCCGGCGTCGATGTGGAGCTGCGCCGGGACATGTGGAACATGGTGCGTCAGCTTCGCGAAAGCGGCGTCACCATCATCCTCACCACGCACTACATCGAGGAAGCGGAGGAGATGGCCGACCGCATCGGCGTGATCCGCAAGGGCGAGATCATCCTGGTCGAGGACAAGGACGTGCTGATGCAGAAACTCGGCAAGAAGCAGCTGACCCTGCACTTGCAGAGTCCGCTCACCTCCCTGCCCGCCGACCTGCAATCCGAGCACTTGCAGCTCTCCGAGGATGGCGAAGACCTCGTCTACACCTTCGACGCCCAGAGCGAGGAGACGGGCATCGCCACGCTCCTGCGCCGGCTCAACGAGCACGGCATCGGCTTCAAGGATCTGCACACCTCCGAGTCCTCGCTGGAGGACATCTTCGTCAGTCTGGTGAGGGAACGCGCGTGAACATCTACGGCATCAAGGCCATCTATCTCTTCGAGATGGCGCGCACCTGGCGCACGATCATGCAAAGCATCGCCTCGCCTGTTCTTTCGACCTCGCTCTATTTCATCGTGTTCGGAACGGCCATCGGTTCGCGCATGGCCAGCATCGACGGCGTGAGCTACGGCGCCTTCATCGTGCCGGGCCTCATTATGCTCTCGCTGCTGACGGAGAGCATCTCAAACGCATCCTTCGGCATCTACATGCCGAAATTCACGGGCACGATCTACGAGATCCTCTCCGCGCCCATCTCGGCCATGGAGACGGTGATCGGCTATGTGGGCGCAGCCGCGACGAAATCGGTGATCATCGGCGTCATCATTCTCGTTACCGCCCGTCTCTTCGTGGATTTCTCCATCCAGCATCCCGTGTGGATGATAGCCTTCCTCGTGCTGACCTCCGTCACCTTCAGCCTCTTCGGCTTCATCATCGGCGTGTGGGCCGACAGCTTCCAGAAGCTTCAGGTGGTCCCACTGATGATCGTGACGCCGCTCGCCTTCCTCGGCGGCAGCTTCTACTCCATCAACATGCTCCCGCCCTTCTGGCAGAAGATCGCCCTGTTCAACCCGGTGGTCTATCTGGTCAGCGGCTTCCGCTGGAGCTTCTACGGCGTCGCCGACGTGGATGTGGGCATCAGCCTGGGCATGACCTTCGTGTTCATGCTGATCTGCCTGGGCGCGATCTGGTGGATCTTCAGGACGGGGTACAAGATCAAGGCTTAAGGACATGTCTCAGGACGGGATGTCGCCGAGTTCCTTCTTCATGAAAACTCGRCGGAACCCGTCCTGCTCGGTCCTGTCATATTCCGACCAACCGAGCTTGCCGTAGACCACGAGGTTTTCGTGCATGAGCTCGTTCGTGTAGAGCCGCATTTCCCGAAACCCGCGCTGCCGGGCCTGCGCCTCGGCGTGAGCGAGAAGCTTCGACCCAAGGCCTCGCCCCTGATGGGCGGGTGAGACGGCGACATTGTCGAGGAGAAGGTGGTCCGTCTCGGATTTCAGAATGATCAGGCCGACCACATCGCAATCGAGTTCGAGAACCCAGACGTCGCCCTCATCGACAAGCTGCCTGTAATCCGCCGTCATGGGAGCAGGCGGCTTGCCGATCCGCTCGACGTATTTGCCGTAGGCGTTCCGAACCAATGTCTCGATGGCCTGAACGTCGTCAGGAACGGCGGCTCGCAGCGTTGCATCGGGCATATGTTGCTCCTCGCTCTTCTTCTGCCCTCTCCACCAACACAACCTTCATCCTGAGAAGCGAGCTTGCTCGCGTCTCGAAGGAGGGTCCAGAGTGCGCTGGAGACGCCCTCGTCCCCGGATCAAGTCCGGGGCAGGCTCTGCGAGACGATCACTCCTCGATCCCTCAGGATGGGGGCTATGGTGCAAAGACGTGGATGCCCGCAACGAGTGCGGGCATGACGAGAGCTTGAACCTTAACCCACCTGCCCCGACAGCCGCGCCTTCGTGCGTTCCGGCCCGATCAGCGGCAGAAGCGCAGCCAGCTCAGGGCCGTGGTCGAGGCCTGTGAGCGCGAGGCGCAGCGGCATGAACAACGCCTTGCCCTTCACGCCGGTCTTCGTCTTCACGGCTTCCGTCCAGGCCTTCCAGGTGGTTGCATCCCATGGCGCCGGCGGCAGCACTTCGGTGGCGGCGTCGATGAAGGCCCGGTCCTCGATGACAGGAGTCACCGGGCCGCGAACCACCCTCGCCCATTCCACCGCATCCTGAACCTTGGTGAGATTGCCGCGCACGGCATTCCAGAAAGCCTCGCCCGCATCCGCATCGAGAGCGGCAAGCCGCTCGCGAGCGTCCGCATAGGGCATCTCGTGGATGAGACGCGCGTTCAAATGCTCCAGCTCGCTCTCGTCGAATTTCGCGGGCGCGCGGGAGATGTGGGAAAAGTCGATAAGCCCCGCGAGTTCGTTGAGATCGGCAATCGGCCGCACGGCCTCGGCAGAGCCGACGAGCACAGCCAAAGAAGCGACTGCCTGCGGCTCGAGACCCGCGTCGCGAAGGCCTTTCACGGAGAGATGCCCAAGGCGCTTCGACAGCCCCTCACCGCTCGCGGTGATCAGCAGGCTGTGATGGGCAAAGGTCGGAATCTCCGCACCCAACGCCTCGAAGATCTGGATCTGCACCGCTGTGTTGGTGACGTGGTCCTCGCCCCGGATCACATGGGTGATCTTGAGGTCGATATCGTCCACCACGGAAGGCAGCGTGTAGAGATAGGTCCCATCCTCGCGCACCAGAACCGGATCGGAGAGCGAGCTGCAATCCACATGGCAATCGCCGCGCACGAGGTCCTTCCATGCCACGTTCGTCGGGTCGAGGCGGAAGCGCCAATGGGGCTTTCGCCCCTCGGCTTCGAGCTTCGCACGATCCTCGTCGGTGAGCTTCAGGGCAGCGCGGTCGTAGATCGGCGGCAGGCCGCGCGCGAGCTGGCGCTTGCGGCGGAACTCCAACTCTTCCGGCGTCTCGTAGCAAGCATAAAGCCGCCCGAGGGTCTTCAGCCGTTCGGCCGCCGCGTCATAAAGCGCGAAGCGCTCCGACTGCCTGACGATCATATCCGGCGTGATGCCGAGCCACTTGAGATCGGTTTCGATGGAATCCGCGTATTCCTGCTTCGAACGGGCAAGATCCGTATCGTCGAAGCGGAGAATAAAGGTGCCTCCCTCCCGACGCGCAAAGAGCGCGTTGAGCAGGGCCACGCGGGTGTTGCCGATATGGATATGCCCGGTCGGGGACGGGGCGAAGCGGACGATGGGCTTGGACATGGGCAAACCCTATGACGAAGGGAGCGCGGCGGCGCAAGGGGCCGCCTGCGAGGAATGATCAAACATCCAGCGAGCCGACACGCGGCTTGCCGATGGCGCGCTCCAGGGCCTCGTCCTTCTCGTGGGCGACGAGACCCTGGTCGCGGAAGCGGTTCACGATGGGATAGCGGCGGTCGCGGCCGAAATTCTTGCGGGTGACTTTTACGCCGGGGGCTGATTGGCGGCGCTTGTATTCGGCGATGTAGAGCAGGCGCTCGACCTTCTTCACCACCTCCAGGTCATAGCCCTTCGCCACGATCTCGGAGACGCGAAGCTCCTGCTCTACGAGGCCGCGCAGAATTTCGTCGAGATCCTCGTAGGGCGGCAGGGAATCCTGGTCCTTCTGGTTCTCGCGCAGCTCTGCGGTGGGAGCCTTGGTGAGAATGTTCTCGGGGATTACGATGCCATCCGGCCCCAGGGCGCCCTTCGGCTTCCAGCGGTTGCGCAATGCTGAGATGTGGTAGACCTCCATCTTGTAGAGGTCCTTGATCGGATTGAAGCCGCCGTTCATGTCGCCGTAGATCGTGGCATAGCCCACGGACATTTCAGACTTGTTGCCGGTGGTCACCACCATGGCGCCGAACTTGTTAGAGATCGCCATGAGGATGGTGCCGCGGGCACGGCTCTGGAGGTTTTCCTCCGTGATGTCGCGCGGCCTGCCCTCGAACAGGGGTTTGAGCGCGGCCTCGAAGCCTTCCACAGGCTCGGCGATGGGTAGGATGTCGTAGCGCACGCCGAGCGCCTTGGCGCAATCCTCCGCATCCTTCAGGGACTCGCCCGAGGTGTAGCGGTAAGGCAGCATCACGCAATGCACCCGGTCGGCGCCCAGCGCATCCACCGCCATGGCGGCGCAGATGGCGGAATCGATGCCGCCCGAGAGGCCCAGCACCACGCCGGGAAAGCGGTTCTTCTCCACGTAGTCGCGAAGGCCGAGCATACAGGCCGTGTAATCGGCCTCCCGGTCCTCATCGACCTCGACCATGGGGGCCTCGCGGCAGGCCCAGCCGTCCTCGCCCTTTTCCCAGACGGTCAGAACGATGGCCTCCTCGAAGGCAGGAAGCTGGCCGGCGAGCGAGCAATCGGCGTTGAGGATAAAGGACGCGCCGTCGAAGACCAACTCGTCCTGTCCGCCGACCTGATTGAGATAGACCAGCGGCAGGCCGCTTTCGGTCACACGGGCGGTTGCGATGTTGAAGCGCTCGTCGGTCTTGCCGCGATGATAAGGCGAGCCATTGGGAACCAGAAGGATCTCGGCTCCTGTCTCGGCCAGGCACTCCACGACATCGCCGGCCCAGATATCCTCGCAGATCGGAACGCCGATGCGGATGCCGCGGAAATTCACCGGACCAGGCAGAGGGCCGGCATCGAAATTCCGCTTCTCGTCGAACACGTCGTAATTCGGCAGGTCGACCTTATAGCGCACGGTGATCGTGCCTTGATCGAGCAGCGCATAGGCGTTGTAGAGCTCGTCGCCCTCCCGCCACGGCAGGCCGATCAGCATGCCGGGACCGCCATCCGCCGTCTCGCGCGCCAGCCGTTCGAGGGCGGCGCGGCATGCATCCTGGAAGGCGGGCTTGAGCACGAGGTCCTCGGCGGGATAGGCCGCGAGGAACTGCTCCGGAAACATGACGATGTCTGCGCCGAGGCGGGTGGCCTCCGCGCGGGCGTCGCGAGCCTTCTGCTCGTTGCCGGCCACGTCGCCGACAATGGGGTTGAGCTGCGCGAGTGCGATCTTGAGCGTGTTCTGAGCCATGGCACCTGCGGATTTAGCGCGCGGAAGGTTGCACAGCAATGAGTTCAGCGCGCTTTCCCCTACGACCCTCGGACAAGGGGAGCCCGCCACGGAAACATGGGCATCCACAGATCGCTTGCCAAACTCAAGCTTTGTTGGAACCCGCAATAGTCCAGTTCGTTATCTGAACACGAAATATACGGGAGACTGACATGTTTAAAGGTGGCCTGCTTTGGCTCATCGGCATTCCGCTGCCGATCATTCTTATTCTCTTCTTCATGGGCTGGCTGAGCTAAGCCCGAATACAAGTAGAGTTGCGTATGCGTAAAGCAAAAGGGGCGCTAGATGCGCCCCTTTTCTTCGTTCATTTGGCTTCTTATTCAGCGGCCAGCGGCGTGGGCCGTTCCCGTGACTGGCGCTCACGCTTGATCAGCTCCGAGGTCAGGAACGCGATTTCCAGCGCCTGCTCCGCGTTGAGGCGCGGATCGCAATAGGTGTGGTAGCGGTCCGAGAGGTCGGCATCGGTGAGCGCGCGGGCGCCGCCGGTGCATTCCGTCACGTTCTTGCCCGTCATCTCCAGATGGATGCCGCCTGCATGCGTGCCTTCCGCCTGATGGATGGCGAAGAAGTCTCGCACCTCGCCCATCACGCGCTCGAACGGACGGGTCTTGTAGCCCGAAGCCGCCTTGATGGTGTTGCCGTGCATGGGATCGCAGGACCACACCACCGTGCGTCCTTCCTTCTGCACCGCGCGGATGAGGTTCGGCAGGTGATCGGCCACCTTGTCCGCACCGAAACGGCAGATCAGGGTCAGGCGACCGGCCTCGTCCTCCGGGTTCAAGGCGTCGATGAGCTTCAGGAGCCCGTCAGCCGAAAGCGACGGGCCGCATTTGAGGCCGATCGGGTTCTTGATGCCACGCATGTATTCCACATGGGCATGGTCCGTCTGGCGGGTGCGGTCGCCGATCCAGACCATGTGCCCGGAGGTGGCGTACCAATCGCCGGTCGTGGAATCGACGCGGGTCAGGGCTTCCTCATAGCCGAGCAGCAGGGCCTCGTGGCTGGTGTAGAAATCCGTCGAGCGCATCTCGGGATGCGTCTCGGGATCGATACCGATGGCCCGCATGAAGTTCAGGCTCTCGGTGATGCGCTCGGCGAGTTCGCTATAACGGGAGGATTGCGGCGAATCCTTCACGAAGCCGAGCATCCAGCGATGGGCATTCTCAAGGTTCGCGTAACCGCCGGTGGCGAAGGCGCGGATCAGGTTGAGCGTCGCGGCCGACTGGCGGTAGGCCTCGATCTGGCGGCGCGGATCCGGCGTGCGGGCCTCGGGCGTGAAGGCGATGTCGCTGATGATGTCGCCCCGGTAGCTCGGCAGCTCGACGCCGTCGATGATTTCGGTGCCGGACGAGCGCGGCTTGGCGAACTGACCGGCCACGCGGCCGATCTTCACCACGGGCGAGCCGCCCGCATAGGTGAGCACCACGGCCATCTGCAGGAACAGGCGGAAAAAATCGCGGATATTGTCGGCGGAATGCTCGGCGAAGCTCTCGGCGCAATCGCCGCCCTGGAGCAGGAAAGCCTCACCCTTGGCGACCTTCGCCAGATCACGCTTCAGCTTACGGGCCTCGCCTGCAAAAACGAGCGGAGGAAAGCCTGCGAGCTGCTGCTCCACGCCTTCAAGTGCCTCAACGTCCGGATAGGCCGGAACCTGCTGGATCGGCTTGTTTCTCCAGCTATTGGGCGTCCACCGCTCACTCATGACACTTACCCCCGTGTCCTCTCTTCAAAACTTCTTCGTTCCCCGCAATAAGCGGTACGAACGGGCACCTATACACGACATAATCTAAAAGGCGAGTGCGGAGAGAGGCCGCATGCCGGCAAAGATATGGGAGGCTTTTCAAGCCAACTACAGTTGGAAGAAGAAAAAACCTATGGCTCCGATCGTGACAAAGGCCGCGCCGGCGTGCTTTGCCATGGAAAGCCACGCCAATCTCTCCGCGCGCTCGGCATGGTGTGCAGCGCGCTCTTCAGGCTTCATGGGCCGTTCTTGCCTTTGTGAAGCATAGAGGTCGGGTGTCCAGCTCGACCCGATGGCCGACCCGTCCTCGAGCTCGACAGTGTAGGCAATGACCAACACCAAGAGCCCTGTGACCAAGCTTCCCATGAAGCCGACGAGCCCCACGAGCGCTACGAAAAGAAAGCCTAAGACCAGCAGGAAACAAAGCGCCAAGCCAGTCGCCAGGATTGCTCCGATACGCATGTTTCAGCCTCCGGAGGGAGGATTCTACTGCGAAACAGGGACCTAAGCGAACGGAAAAAGCTGTTCAGGAGCAAGCAGCCCTCAGCCCACCGCGACCGGCTTCTTGACCACGACGGGCGTACGCATGGTCACCAGCTCTTCCGCCGCCGTCGGGTGAACGGCGACCGTGCGGTCGAAATCGGCCTTCGTCGCGCCCATGGTGACGGCGATGCCGGCGAGCTGGATCATCTCGCCCGCGTCGTGACCCATGATATGGACACCCCGGACTTTGTCGGTGGCCTTTTCCACGATGAGCTTCATGAGAACCCGCTCGGAGCCGCCGGAAAGCGTCGCCTTCATGGGGCGGAAAGCGGTGCGGTAAACATCGATCTCGCCATAGATCGTCCGGGCCGCGTTCTCGCCGCAGCCGATCACGCCGATCTCGGGCGTCGAGAACACCGCCGTCGGGATCAGGTCGTGATCGATGATGGTCGGGTTGTTGCCGAAGACCGTATCGGCGAAGGCATGGCCCTCGCGGATGGCGATAGGGGTAAGGTTTGCCCGGTTGGTCACGTCGCCAACCGCATAGATCGAGGGCGTGAGCGTCTGGGAATAGGCATCCACCGGGATCGCCCCCACCTCATCGACCGTGATCCCGGCCTTGTCGAGGCCGAGGCCCTTGGTGTTCGGCCGCCGCCCGGTGGCGACGAGCACCTGGTCCACATGGACCACCGAACCATCCGAAAGGGTGGCGGCGATGCCGTCAGCCGTTTTGTCGAGGCGCGCCAGGGTTCGCGACAGGGCGAGATCAATGCCGCGCTGGGCATAGGCCTCGCCCAKGGCGACGCGGATGTCGTCGTCGAAGCCGCGCAGGAGCATGTCGCCCCGGTGGACCAGGGTGACCTTGCTGCCGAGGCCTGCGAAAACTCCGGCGAATTCCACGGCGATGTAACCGCCGCCCACGACCATGATACGCTCTGGCAGCTTTTCCAGGTGGAACACCTCGTTCGAGGTGATGCCGAGTTCGCCGCCGGGAATCGGCGGGTCCATGGTGGGGTGAGCACCCACCGCCACGAGGATGTAGCGCGCCCGGATGCGGGCGCCGGTTTTCAGCAAATGGACGGTATGCGGGTCCTCGATCACCGCGCGGCTGTCGACGATCTCGACGCCGGCCTTTTCGAGATTGGCCCGGTAGATGCCTTCCAGGCGGTCGATTTCCTTGTCCTTGTTGCGGATCAGGGTCGCCCAGTCGAACTTAGGCTCGCCCAGCGTCCAGCCGAAGCCCGCCGCATCGTGGAAATCGTCGGCGAAGCGGCTGGCATAGACCATCAGTTTCTTGGGCACGCAGCCACGGATGACGCAGGTGCCGCCGACCCGGTATTCCTCGGCGATCATGACCCTCGCGCCGTAGCCGGCTGCGATGCGGGCCGCGCGCACGCCCCCCGAACCGCCGCCAATGACGAAAAGGTCTACATCGAACTCGGACATCAAGGCTTCTCCGTTTGGAATCGGGCAGCGGCGAGCGTCCAGATCATGGCCGCTCCCAAAGATGCCGCCCACCATCCCTGCCAGGCTCCGTGTCCGACCAGGGCAACGGGCGCTGCTCCGGCGATCAGGGCCAGAGAGGCGCTTCGGACCAGGTGAGGATGACGGGCAACTGACCGTAATGTGAGGAAAATAACGGCCAGTGCAAGGACCGCGCCCACGGCGCCAAGCTCAACCCAGATCTGCAAAGCGGCGTTGTGCGGGTGCCCGATGGCGAGCATTTTCCGCTCCTTGCGCGGGACTTTCTTGGCCACTGTCGTTTCAGCCATCTTCGGGCTCACGCCGAAGCCGCCTCCCAGGATCGGGTCTTTCCTCACGGCGGAGCCGAAGCTGCTCCACAGCGCCACTCGCTCCTTGGAATGCCCGGTCGCGAACTTCTCGTGCATCTCGGGCGTGATCACCTGGCTGGCGATCTGGCCGATCAGCGGCGACACGCCCATGGCGATGACGAAGGCAAGGCCCGCTAGGATGCAGGTCATGCGGGGAAAATACCAGGCGAGCGGGAAGGACAAGCAGACGATGGCAAGCCCCAGCGCCGCCGCATCGCTCTCCGAGCGCATCGCCGTGAAGGCCAGAAGCACGGTCACTCCCAGCCCATAGAGCCAGCCCCGGCGGCTGGAGCCGAGGAACCAGGCCACCAGGGGCGGAACCATCATCAGCAGGGTCAGGACCGGCCGGTTGAAGATGTAGGAATCGGACCGCACCCCGGCCATGGTCCGGAAGGAGCGATGGGTCGCGAGTTCCAGGACGATATCGAGGCAGCACACCACGAAGACGGCCGTGAGCAGCAGGAACATGCGCTGCGTCAGGCGCGGCACGAGGGTGAGGCCCAGCACGAGAGTGGCCGCGATGGGAATCCAGAACTCGCCGAAGGAGCGCAGCGAGACGAGCTTGAACTCGCTCCAGGAGATCGAAATCGCGCACCAGAGAAAGAAGGCGAGCGAGGCCAGCCCGATGGGCGATGTCAGGGCGGATACGATGTCCTGCCGTAAAGAACGCGCCCTTCCCTCGATTCCCGCAGCCGCGAGCGCCAAGAGCGCGCTCAGCACGATAAGAGTCGCGCTGGAGCGGTTCGCAATCACCATCCCGGCCGGAATCAGGGCCAGCGTGACCATGGACGCGCGCCACAGCCCTTCAGCATAGTGGGCGCGCCGGTCGGTCGCGAGTGGGATGGTGAAGGACATCAAGGATGTGCTCGTCGCTGAATTACAGCATGGCTCTTACGCGAAGGTTCAACAGGGATAAATAACCCATATGCTTGCCCCTTGAGAAATCCCCCATTACGGTTTTTGACCCGACACTCCGACGTAACGGAAGTGTCCATGGAGGAAATAGATTATGAGGCATATTCGGAAAAGCCTTTGGCGCGGCGCCCTCGCAGCGGCAGCCGTGGCAGGCTTTGTGACGTCTGCCGCCGCTCAGATGGAACTGAAGATCATGGCCCCCGCAGCCCCCGGCGGCGGTTGGGACCAGACGGCGCGCTCGATGCAGCAGGCGCTGACCCAGTCCGGCCTCGCGAAAAGCGTGCAGGTCGTCAACGTTCCGGGAGCCGGCGGCTCCATCGGCATCACCCAGCTCGTCAACAATTCCAAGGGCGACGGGCACCAGCTCATGGTCATGGGCTACGTGATGGTGGGCGCTCTGCTCACCAACAAGTCGCCGATCACCCTCGACCAGACGACCCCCATCGCCCGCCTGACGGCGGAATATGAGGCCATCGTCGTGCCGACCGATTCCCCGATCAAGAATGCCAAGGACCTGGCGGCGGCCATCAAGGCCGATCCGGCCAAGGTGACCTGGGCCGGCGGCTCTGCCGGCGGCGTCGATCACATCGCAGCCGCGCTCTTCGCCAAGGCGGCCGGAGCCGACCCGACGAAGATCAACTACATTCCGTTCTCGGGCGGCGGCGAGGCTCTCGCGGCCATCCTCGGCGGTAMGGTGACCGCCGGTATCTCCGGCTACGGCGAGTTCGAAAGCCAGATCAAGGCCGGCAAGCTGCGCCTCATCGGCCTGACGACCCCTGCCGACAAGGCGACCGCCGACCTGCCTTCCGTCAAGGCACAGGGCGTCGACCTCGAAATCGCCAACTGGCGCGCGGTCGTGGCCCCTCCCGGCATCACCGCCGACCAGAAGAAGGCCCTGACGGACGTCATGGACAAGATGGCCAAGTCGAAGGAATGGCAGGAACTCCTGAAAGCCAAGGGCTGGGAGGATTCTTATGTCTCGGGCGATGCCTTCGCGAAGATTCTCGCCGAGGAGCAGGTCCGCACGAAGGACGTCCTGACCGCCGTGGGTCTGGTTAAGTCTTAGTTTTCAAGATAAATGCCTTAGGAAGCGCCGCGTTTCTCGGAGCGCGGCGCTTCTTTTTTGGGATCACTCATGAGCACTTCTCAGCAGCGGCGCGTCGACGTGGCCGGTCTCGTCATCGCACTCATTCTTCTCGTCCTGGCAGCTCTGGTCTGGTGGGACATGACCACACTCCAGATCCTCTCCCCCTATGATCTCGGCCCGAAGGTCATGCCGATCGTCGTCTCCGTCTGCTTGACCCTTCTCGCCATCGGCAACGGCATCGGAGCCCTTCGCGGCGACCTGCCGGCGCGTGACCGGCTGGACTGGGCACCCATCGTCCTCATTCTCGGCGGCCTCGCCACGCTGATCGCGCTTATTGCGCTCGGCGGCGGCTTCATGATCGGCACGGCCATTCTTTTCGCGACGACCTCGGCCGCCTTCGGCCGCAAGGCCTTCGTGACGGATCTGATCATCGGGGCCGTGCTCGCCGTGATCATCTACTTCCTCTTCGCGAAGCTCCTGACCCTGTCCCTCCCGGCAGGGCCGCTCGAAAACCTGCTCTGAGGCCCGACTGACATGGAAGCTTTCGTTTCACTGGCCCACGGCCTGACCGTCGCCATCCAGCCGATGAACCTGCTCTTCGCTCTCATCGGCGTTCTTCTCGGCACCGCGGTCGGCGTGTTACCGGGCATCGGCCCCGCGCTCACCGTGGCGCTGCTCCTGCCGATCACGTTCAAGCTCGATCCGGCCGGCTCGATCATCATGTTCGCGGGCATCTATTACGGCGGCATGTATGGCGGATCGACCACCGCGATCCTCATCAATACGCCCGGTGAAAGCGCCTCCATGGCGACCGCGCTCGAAGGCAACAAGATGGCCAAGGCGGGCCGCGGCGGCCCCGCGCTCGCCACCGCCGCCATCGGCTCCTTCGTGGCCGGCACCTTCGCGACGCTGGGCCTGACCTTCCTGGCCCCCTATCTCGTGGATATCGCCGTCAGCTTCGGGCCTGAGGATTACTTCGCGCTGATGTGCGTGGCCTTCGTGACCGTCTCGGCAACCTTCGGCGACTCGCCCGTGCGTGGCCTCACAAGCCTCTTCATCGGGCTGCTGCTCGGCCTTGTCGGCATCGACATCCTGTCCGGCCAGTCGCGCCTGAGCTTCGGCATTCCGGAATTCTATGACGGCGTCGAGGTCACCACGCTGGCGGTCGGCCTCTTCGCGGTCGGCGAAGCCCTCTATGTCGCCTCCCGCCGCCACGTGCACGAGGAGAAGCTCGAGGCCGTCCGCGGCTCGCTCTGGATGACCAAGGAAGACTGGAAGCGCTCCTGGAAGCCCTGGCTGCGCGGCACGCTTTTCGGCTTTCCCATCGGCGCGCTTCCCGCAGGCGGCGCGGAAATCCCGACCTTCCTGTCCTACTCGACCGAAAAGCGTCTAACGAAATACCCGGATGAGTTCGGCAAGGGTGCCATCGAGGGCGTCGCCGGTCCCGAGGCCGCCAACAACGCATCGGCTGCCGGCACCCTCGTGCCGCTGCTGACGCTGGGCC
>NZ_JBFUMH010000030.1:0-42823 GCF_054049475.1 Microvirga sp. P5_D2
AAAGGCCGCTCAGTGTCTGAGGCGAGTGTCTGAGGCGACGCGGAGCCTGGTTCCTGTTCCTGCCGGCTTATTCGCCCGATCTGAACCCGATCGAGCAAGCCTTTGCCAAGATCAAAGCGCATCTGCGCAAAGCCGAAGCCCGCACCTTGGACGCGCTCTGGCGCACCCTCGGTGAGATCTGCAACCTGTTCGAGCCACAAGAATGTTGGAACTACCTCAAGGCTGCTGGATATGCGTCCGATTAAACATCCGATGCTCTAGGCAGTCCGTCACAGAGCTGTCTGGATCGAAGGGGAGAGGCAGGCCTGTGAAACCTGCTCATCATCGAACGAGCACGGCGGTGGCGAGGGCGTTTGCCGTCGCGGCGAATTCCGCCGTGTTATCGAAGATGCACCACGTCCGTGTTCCCTTAGCCTGAAGCCCTTTTAGTTCTCCGGCGATCTGGGTGATGTCTTCGTCGGAGTAGGATGAATAGTACATCTTCGGCGAGCCATGCAGCCGATAGTACGCAAGTCCGCGCCAGCCGCCCGGCTGTTTCGCCTCCGGGTGTGGCTGAGGGTCGGCCGCGACCCGCGCGACCTGCCGCTCTGTCATGAAGGCGTCGACGTCGGCCGTAAACCACGTTGCGTGCCGGGGCTCACAGACGATATCGCCGCCAAAGGAATCGCGGATACTCCGGAAGAATGCTTCGGCTGCATCGGGGTCGAATTTCAAGCTGGGGGGAAGCTGGATGAGGACCGGGCCGAGCTTGCCACCCAAACCGGTGATTTCGCTCAGGAACCGCTGCAAGGGTTCCGCGACATTGCGGAGCCGACCTTCGTGGGTGATCGTCTTCGGCATCTTCACCGCGAAGCGGAAGTGGTCGGGAACATCATCCGCCCAGCGCTGATAGGTCGACAGGCGATGAGGCCGATAGAACGACGAGTTGATCTCGACGCCGTCAAACCGGGTCGCGTATCGCACCAGATGGCTACCCTCATTCGGGAAGGCATCCTGGTGTGCCTTTGGGATCGCCCAAGCGGCGGTCCCAATATAGATGCGGCGCTCACACACGTTCTACGTATTCCAGGCAGCGGGGTCGCACGAAAGGCGGAGATGCCACTAGCGGCTAGCCTCTCTTGAGCTTTCCTGCAGCAGCGTCGAGCTTCTCGCGGTTATTCCCGTGCTCTTTGATCAACGCCTCGGCCTGCGCGACGCTGATCCCGTGCTTCCTGGCAAAGTACTCGACCTCGTATTCTTCTCCGCCGGCCACCCGGGTGCGATCCGCACCGCCGCGATTGGCTTTATCATCAGACATTCTGCTACTCCTCTCGCTACAAGTTCAGTTCCAAAATGCGCCGAGGAGCGTAGCGGTTTCATGTGGTGTTAACCGCATCGGAGATGTCTGTGGAGAACTCGGAACGAGTCATTCCGGGGCGACGTTGCTGACTCGTGGGGGTGCCGCCAAGGTTACCGGCGCCCTCATATGGTAGCGTATCATTGGGAGTTCTACCCATGGCTGGGCGGACGGTCTGGAAAGGCCACATCAAGCTGTCTCTCGTGTCCTGCGCGGTCGGCCTCTACCCGTCGACGTCCTCGGGCGGCAAGATCCGGTTCAACACCCTCAACCGCAAGACCGGCAATCGCGTGAAGCGCCAATTCATCGACAGCGAGACCGAGGAGGTGGTCGAGAGCGAGGAGCAAGTGAAGGGCTACCTTGTCGGCAAGGGCAGTTACATTCAGGTCGAGGACGAGGAGCTCGACGCCCTGAAGGTGGAAAGCACCCACACCATCGACATCGAGAGTTTCGTGCCGCGCGAGGAGGTCGACGAGCGCTTCCTCGATACGGCGTACTACATCGCACCGACCGATAAGGTGTCGAACGAGGCCTTCTGCGTCATTCGCGATGCTATTCGCGACAAAGGCATGGCTGGCATTGCCCGCATTGTGCTGGCACGGCGGGAGCGCATGATCCTGCTGGAGCCCCTCGATGAGGGCCTTGTCGGCACGACGCTTCATGCCGCCGATGAGGTGCGAGACGAGGACAAGGTCTTCGACGAGATCAGCGAGGTGAAGTATCCGAAGGAGATGAAGGACCTTGCCGCCCACATCATTGAGAGTAAGGCGGCACACTTCGATCCGAAGCAATTCGATGACCGCTACGAAGAGGCTGTTGCCGAACTTTTGAAGGCGAAGCAAACCGGGAAGTCGGTCAAGAACGACGAAGAGCAGCCAAAGTCTTCGAACGTCGTCAACCTCATGGACGCGCTTAAGCGCAGCGTGTCGGCCGAGAAGGCTGGTTCCAAGGACAACAAAACCGCTCCGCCGAAGAAGGCTGCGGCGAAGTCCAAGCCCACTAGAAAGCCTGTCGCGAAGGCGAAGGCACGCAAGGCTGGTTGAACCACCGACGAGTTGTGTTGCGTAGGAGAATGCCATGGTCGCCGGATCGTCGGAGATGAAACCCCGGACCGCTCGGTCCCGCGCCAAGCCCGCCACTAAGCCAAAATCTTCCGAATCTCTCGCCGCCTACCAGACGAAGCGAGATTTCTCGGTTACGAACGAGCCGAAGGCGAAACGCGGCCAGGCGCAGGGTGACCGCTTCGTGATCCAGAAGCATGACGCCCGCCGTCTGCATTATGACCTGCGGCTGGAGCTTGATGGTGTGCTCAAGAGTTGGGCAGTCACTCGCGGCCCCAGCCTGGTTCCCGGAGAGAAGCGCCTCTCCGTCCACACCGAGGACCACCCGCTACAGTACATCGACTTCGAGGGCGTCATTCCGGCGGGCCAGTACGGCGGCGGGACCATGATCGTCTGGGATCAGGGCCGCTGGATCCCCGAAGGCGACCCGCACGCCGATTATGCCCGCGGCCGCCTGACTTTCATCCTCAAGGGCGAGCGCCTCAAGGGCAAGTGGCACCTCGTCCGGACGCGCGGCAAGCCGGGTCAGAAGAACGAGCAATGGCTGTTGCTCAAGTTCGACGACGAGGCTACCCGTGCTGTCGGCGACCCCGACATTTTGGAGGAGGAAACGACTTCGCTGAAGTCGGGTCTGACGATCGAGGAGCTCTCCACCAAGGGCGATGTCCGCGTCGATCATGCCACACGCGAAAAGGTGGCGAAGTCCCGACCGGACAAGTCGCGACGGCCCACGAGAGTGGAGGGCGCGAAGAAGGGCATCCTGCCCACCTTCGTCGAGCCGGCCCTGGCGAAACTGGTTGAGAGAGCTCCGAGAGGAAGCGAGTGGCTGCACGAGATCAAGCTCGATGGCTACCGCATGCAAGCCCGAATCGATGGCGGCGAGGTGCAACTCCTGACCCGGAAGGGCCTCGACTGGACGGCGAAGTTCAAGCCAATCGCCAAGGCCTTGAAGGACCTGAAGATCCCGTCGGCGCTGCTCGACGGCGAGATCGTTGTCGAGGACGAGGCTGGCGTCTCAAGCTTCTCGGCGCTTCAGCAGGAGCTGAAGGGCAAAGGCGAGCGCTTCGTCTACTACGTCTTCGATCTGCTCTACCTGGACGGCAAGGATCTCAGGAAGGCGGCCCTGGCGGATCGAAAGGCGGCCTTGCGCCTCCTGTTCGATGACCTCCCCCAGGGCGGACCGATCCGCTTCAGCGACCATATCGAGGAAGATGGCGCCACTCTCGTCAGGCATGCCTGCCGCATGGGCCTGGAAGGCATCATCTCGAAGCGCGCCGATCAGCCCTACCGGTCGGGCCGGGGCAACGGCTGGGTCAAGTCGAAGTGCACTCAGCGCCAGGAACTGGTGATCGCCGGTTACCTGCCCTCCAGCACGAGCAAGAAGGCTGTGGGCTCGCTGGTCATGGGTGTCTATGACGCCGGGAAGCTGCTCCATGCCGGGCGCGTCGGGACCGGCTTCACCGCGGAGACGGCGGCCTCGCTCTACAAGACACTCGCGCCGATCGAGGTTGCCGCGTCGTCCTTTGCAGACAAGATCCCTGCGATGGCCAGCCGTGGCGTAAAGTGGGTCAAGCCGGAACTGGTCGCGGAGGTCGAGTTCCGGGGGTGGACCCATGACCGCATGGTCCGGCAGGGCTCCTTCCAGGGCCTGCGCGAGGACAAGGATCCGCGCGAGGTGGTCCGGGAGACCGCCGTCGAAACTCCGTCCGACGAGACCCCAAATGCTGCGATCCTCGAGGGAGCTCGGCTCACCCATCCCGATCGGGTTCTTTGGGAGGATGTGGGCATCACAAAGCTCGGTCTCGCCGAGTTCTATACGGAGATCGCGGACCAGATCCTGCCGCATATCGTGAACCGGCCGCTGTCGCTTCTGCGCTGTCCGGGCGGGTCGCAGAAGGAGTGCTTTTTCCAGAAACATGCTTGGGCCGGCCTCGATAACGACTTGGTGCAGCGGGTCACCGTGGGCGACGACGAGGCCGTCGCGATCCAGGACCTCACGGGCCTTCTCGCCCTGGTTCAGGCTGGCGTGCTCGAGATCCATCCATGGGGCTCGACGCTGACGAAGCCGGAGCGGCCCGACCGCCTGGTCTTTGATCTCGATCCAGGGGAGGGTGTCGGATGGGACGCCGTTGTCCAGGGAGCCGTCGACGTGCGCGAGCACTTGCGGGGGCGCGGCCTTGAGAGCTTCGTCAAGACGTCCGGAGGCAAAGGCCTGCATGTCGTGGTTCCGATCCGCCCGACGGTGTCCTGGGACGAGGCCAAGACGTTCGCGGCCGGTGTGGCGGCTGCCATGACGAAGGCTAGCCCAGCCCTGTATACCGACACGATGGCCAAGCGTGCCCGGACAGGCCGAATCTTCATCGACTATCTGCGCAATGGGAGGGGTGCAACTGCGGTGGCTGCCTTCTCGACGCGAGCGCGGTCGGGCGCACCCGTTTCCACACCAGTGTCATGGGACGAACTGCCATCCATTCGCAGTGGCAATCAGTATCGGGTCGGTAATCTGGCGGCCCGGCTGCCGAATCTCAGCAGCGATCCTTGGCCGGACTTCGAAGCGGTCGGCCAAGTGGTTCCGGCTTCAAAGAGGCGCAAGCCGTGACCGTGTGGTCAGGTCTCACGAAACGTCGCCATGATCGCAGGGATTTCGGCGAGGAGCTCCCGCGCGAGGAAGCCAAGCGGACCACGGGTCTGGGCCAAGCGGTTGCCGGCCTCGCCATGAAGGAAGACGCCCCACTGTGCCGCCTCGAGCGGACTTACGCCGCGAGCCAGCAGGCCTGCGACGATGCCCGCCAGCGTGTCTCCGGATCCGGATGTCGCCAAGCCGACATTGCCGTCGCTGTAGGTCCATGTGGCCCCGTCAGGCGTGGCGATGTAGGTGCATGGTCCCTTGAGGGCCACCACACAGTGGAGCAGGCTCGCTGCTTGGCCAGCAATCTCAGCTGGGTTGCTCAGGACGTCATGCTTGTCGACGCCGAGCAGATTGGCCATCTCACCGGCATGAGGAGTGATCACCAAGCGTCCCTTGTGGCGCGCCAGAATGGCTGCAATCTCCTTCAACTGACCCAGCGCCCCAGCATCCAGGACGAAGGCCGATCCTGGATCACAGTCCAAGAGATCTGCGGTGAGGGCGGAGACAGCGTCTTCGTCGACCATCCCAGGGCCGATGAGAACTGCATCGCAACGCGCGATCCGCTCGTGCAGCAGGACAGCGGCGCTTGGGTCGATCTCACCCGAGGGTGTCTCCGGCAGGCCAAGGACCAGCGCCTCCGGCACAGCGATGCCGAGGTGGGTTGCGATGCTCTTGCAGGTCGCGATCTGAAGCTTCCCGGCTCCGGCGCGCAACGCAGCAGTCGCTGCGAGCAGGGCCGCCCCCGGAACCGATGCGCTCCCTGCGATGACAAGGACACGTCCGCGCTGGTCTTTATCCCCGTCCTCAGAGGGCTGCGGGAGAGGTATTCGGCTGAGGAATTCGGAGGTGATTGCGCTGTTGCTCATCGTACCGCGACTTTGGCGTCGGGCTCCGTTGTCACGGGCGCGCCAGCCTCTTCAAGGGGCGCGACGAAGTTGTAGTGATGCAACATCAGTTGTCCATGCTCGCCGATGCCGGGGTCGAGGCGATATTCAGTCACGGAGCAGTTCGCCACGTCGCCCTGGGCATCAATCTCCAGGATCTTCTGCTCCGTCATGTTCTCCAGAAGATAGCGTAGGCACAGGACGACCACTTGGTGACCTACGATCAACACGCGGCAGCCGCTATGGTGCAAGGAGATCGTGTCGAGCGCACTTCTGAGGCGCAAGATGACGTCGCACCAGCTCTCGCCGCCAGGAGGCCGGTGATAGAACTTGCCCAGTAGCCGGCGGAACTCGGCTTGGTCGGGATGAAGCTCCTCAATGCCCGAGCGGGTAAGGCGGTCGAGGACACCGAACTCCTTCTCACGCAGACGCTCGTCGACGACGAACGTATGGCGCTCGACACAGACGCCTCCCTCAGCCTCGATGATCTCGGCGGTGTGTTGCGCACGGAGATAGGGGGAAGTCAGAACGACGTTGGGGCGTTCATCTGGAGGCAGGGCGGCAAACCAGCGTCCTAGGGCACTCGATTGCTCTTCCCCGAGCGGGCTCAATGGAACGTCGACGTCCCTGTGGGCGATGTCGATGCGGGACAAACCGGCCGCATGGGCGGCATCGCGTGCGACATTGCCGGCGCTCTCACCATGACGGACGATCCAGAGGCGCTCAGGCCAGCGTTGCATCTGTCAGCATCCTCGCGTCCGGCAGTGTCAGATGAGGAACTGAACGTGAGGCTTGGCCATAGGTTCCGGCCACTCGCGGGCGTATTGATAGTGTTCGGGAAGGACGAGCAGCTGACCAACCGGCGAAACCGGGCGTGAGGGGAACCGCTAGAGCTGAAATGCCTCGTGACCTGAAGCTCGGCGTAGTCTGTCATGCGAACAGCCCGTGCAGCCACCAGCGTCCACCTTCGGCCGCGGGCGCGTCACGGAAGACCCAGAAGCGGCCGCCGCGGTCGGTCTCGATGCGGTAGTAGTCCCGGGACGGCCCGTCCGGATCGCCGGCCCACCACTCCGGCGCGATGCGCTCCGGACCGTCCGCATGCGTGACCTTGTGCCGGACCCTGCGCCAGGTGATCTGCGCCGGCGGATGGTCCGGCAGGAGCGCCGTCGCGACCACGGGCTCGGGCGGGTCGAGCAGCCGCGTCGGCCGGGGCAGGTTGTCCGGCCAGGCGGCGTCGGTCACCGGCGCGAGAGCCGGCACCTTCCGCGCCATGCGCTCCGGCACGAGCGTCTGCACCGGCTCGAGGCGGTACACGCGATGCGCCCCGACCTTCGCGCTGAGCCGGTCGACGAGGCGGCTCATGTCGACGTCGGGCGCGGACACGCCAGCGATGCCGCGCGCCTCCGTCTGCGTCTCGGACAGCGGCTCCGTCTTGCTGGCGACGAGCACCATCTCCTCGATCCCGAAGCCCGGGTCGACGGTCTCAAGCCGCTCGTCGAAGAGCTTCGCCAGGTGCGGCGCGTCCCGCGTGGGCTTGGCGGTGCCGACCCTCAGGTTGGCCCCCTTCTGGTCGACGCGGCGCAGGATCAGGTCGAGCCGGCGCACGCCCTGGCCGCGTTTCACGAGCTGCTTGCAGAGGTCTTCGGCGAGGCGGCGCACCACGTCCTTCAGCGCCTCGAGCTTGCCGATCGGCTCCGCGAAGGCGAGGGTGGCGAGCGGCGTCTCCTCCGGGATCAGCGGGTTGATCGGCTCGAAGGCGTGGCCCATCGCTTGGTCGAGCCGCAATGCCACGTCCTTACCGAAGCGGCGCACCATCGGCGCGCGCGGCATCGCGGCGAGTTGCCCGACACGCTCCACTCCGAGCTTCTGCATGACGGCAACGATGGACGGGGCGATGCGCAGCGCGGCGACGGGCAGGACTGCCACGGCCTCGATGGAACGGCCAACCGGGATAACGCCCCCGCCGCGGAATCGCGCCATGGCCCACGCCGCGCCGGGCGCGTCGGCGACGGCTGCCCGGGCAGCGACGCCCTGGCCGTTCAGGCGGCCGAGCAGGTGCTCGAGGAGCTTCTCTTCGCTGCCATGGAGATGCGCGCAGCCGGCGATGTCGATCCAGACCCCGTCGGGCGGGTCGGGTGCAACCACCGGCGAGTAGCCGATCGCCCAGCGCGCCAGCTCGCGCAGGGCCGCCTCGTCCTCGTCGGGCGTGGCGTCCCAGACGTGGAGCCCAGGGACCATCGCCTGCGCCTGGGCGACGGCCATGCCGGCGTGAAGGCCGAGCCGCTGCGCGGCCGGACAGGCGGCCGCGATCGTGCGGCGCGATCCTGCGGTCTGCACGGTCACGAGCGGGTCATCGCGCGATGGCTCGCCGTATCGGCGTCTGATCCGGTCGACGGGCCAGTGAGGCAGGTACAGCGAGACGACCCTTCGCATCGCAGGCCTCCAGGATCCAGGAACGGGTTTCGCCGCCGCGGCAGCGCACAAGGTCGACCTGCCACTGGGCGCGGCCGAGGCCCGGGGCAGGGACGGGCTCGGACGGGGAGGGCGCGATGCGCCATCGGGTGACGGCCGCTGAGGGAAGGGCAGCCAGATCCTTCTCGGCGACGGTCCACCAGCGCCGGAGCAGAAGCGCGGTGACACCCGACGCTTCTGCGGCGAGCTGCAAGCGGCGCGAGGCGATGAGGTTGAGGCGCGTGACCTCGCCTACGACGGCCACCAGACCGCGCTCGCGCAAGCCCTCCTCGACGAGAGGCAGCACATCACGGTCACGGCTAGCCTCGGCATAGATGACGCGACCCGGCGCGAGGCCTGCCAGGGCAAGGCCTGGGGCGAAGAGATCGCGCCGGGTCAGGCACCACAGGACAGATCCTTTGAGCCGCGCGGCAATCCCGGCGGTGAAAAGGGTCGCGGAGCCGGCGAACTCGGCGGCGGGTCCTGCCTCGACGACCTCGTGCAGCGCCCCGCGCGCCAAGCCGCCGCCCGGCAGGTGATCGTCGACGGCGGCGATGCCGAAGGGCAATGGCACGCGCGTCCGCGCGCTGCCCTCGAGGCGCTCAATCTGCCGGCGCAACTCCGCGACCGTCGCAGAGGTGACGGGCGGGAGGGCAGAGAAGGCTGGGCGAGGCGGTGGCGACATCGGGTCCCGGTGCGCCAAAGTGAACAAACCAAGAACATGAGCAACGCAGCGCGGTCAATGCGAGTTGCTCACGCAACCCTGTGGATATCGGGGAGGAGCACTCTTGCGATGAGGGCAGGGCTGGTGCGCGGCCGTTTAGTCCCGCAGCTCAGGATCGATCACTCCCTACGGCCTGCTGTGATCCGCACGCACAGAATTCGATGATGGTGCGTCACGTCGGATCTCCTTGAACTGGCTGCAGAATTCCCGGGGACGCCATTGCCGGGATCCTTGACGCCATTCCAAGGCGAGCTCATGAACTCGATCCAACTTGTGGAGGTCCCTCATGACAATGCACCCGAATGCCTTTGCCGGAATGCTGGCTTATGGGATGACCGACATGCTCATAAGTGCCGGGCGTGCGGTGACCGAGACCCAGCAGGCGCGCATCCAGGACGCCTGGGCGACGGCACTGGCGTCTGCGCGTGGGGATGCTCATCAGATGTCCCAAATTGCAGTCGCCGCCATCGACCGTGTCGGAGAACTCGAGGAAGAGGTTGCACGCCTGCGCCGGGCGCTCAGGCAGCGGACGGACGCTCTGAAGACGGTCGCGCGATAAACCAGAGCCCGAAAGGCAGAAGGCCCAGACTGCGCTGGGCCTTCTGACGCAACGAGGACGAATCCCGCCTTAATGCATCGGAACTCTTCCGTGGATGCCCTTCGCTTTTGCAATCCGGGCAAAAAGCTCATCTGCATCAAGCCTCCTCACGACAGGTTCTGGTGACACCGGCTGGTCAGGGTCTGGAGGCTCGATGCCGACGATGCCGGATCGTTTGCCAGCGGCAACGAGGCCGCATTTCACTGGGCCGGCTGCGGCGAGCCGTTTCAGGTCAGTTTCCTTGCGCGTTAGGAGCCAGACCCTCACATGATCTGGCAGTGGATCAAGATCCATCTCCAGACGCTCGTCCTCCGATGCGGCTGCATAGGCGTGGATGGTCTCGCCAACCGGATCGGACCGGCGCATCATCTGGTCTTGCACGTCGATCTTCCGGCGCCGCTCGGCCAAAGTGTCGAGTGCATCCTTGACGGCATCCGCACTCTCCGAAGTCGGTTCCGGGGCAGGGGGCATTTGCCCACCTCCAAAAAAGCTACCGATAAAGGCACCCGGTATTGAGGCTGTCGCTCGAGCTGTGTCGACAATCCATCGCCCGGATGTGGCACACCAACGCCACGTGAACGACGCTGCCTGAGCGACAGCTCGGAAGATTGCGGCAAGAATGGCTGCGAGTCTCATATGGCTCTCCTTCCCTGTTCTGCGGAAAGGATGCCTTCAAGCATTGCATGCAGCAAATCCGGTCGGCGAAGGCGCTTGCCACGAGCCGAGGATCAGAGCGCATCGATTTGATCGTGACGACCGGTGTCGGCAATCCTTGCCGTCGCTTTCTCAAGCTTGGTCGTTGACTGTCGGAAGCGGATTCTGTAAACAGCGCGACCTTACTCAAGGAATTCATGTCCATTCACCCTCTTATGTCGACGATGCACACGGCCGTCCCTCAGGGGACCGCGCTGCGCATATGTGGCGCGCTGACCGCCACGCATCGTCCAACAGAAGGGAGACACCATGGACAACCTCATCGCGGCGAACTTCGCCACTTCCGCTCGTGCGCCTGATTTCCAAGCCAGCGATCCGACGATCCACCCCTACGGCTTCAGTCCCAGCGCGATGAACGATCCTGTCGTTCACAAGAGCTTTAGTACCGTGACGCTGGCGCATCTTCTGTACAGGCAGGCTGTCCGCTCGCTTGACTTGAAGCTGAAGATCAACTCCTGCATTCTGGCGTCTCAGGCTGTCGCCGGAATCCTGCACGCGCTTGAGGTCAGGGATGCGAAGCCGTTCCGGTGCGGCCTTGAAATCTCCTACCGAGGGCGCCGTACGAGCATCGGATACCCTTCCGTGCCGAGCCTGCCGGGCATGATCAACGCCCATGTCGTCGTCCACTTCGGCAACATTCTGTTCGATCCCACGCTGGAGCAGCTCCAGAGTCCGTGGCACGATGTTGGCCGTTTCGCTGCACTTACCATGCTGAAGCCTCGGCATAGGCGCGAGGCAATCCTGGATGGGGGCATTTTCAAGGCGCGTTGCTATGCGCTCGGTGAAACGAAGGGCGGGTGTCGCGTCGCGTACTTCGAGTTGCCTCCGTCTGTAGAAAGGGACACCTGTGGCTGGAGCCAAACGCCCGATGCCGATCCGAAGGCCTGGAAGCCTATCGTGCGGGAGGCGTTCAGGATTCTGGAGCATAAGCGGCTTGCTCTTCAGCGTGCCACCTGAGTTTGGCAAGGCAAGCCGCACATTGCTGCATCTCCGTTGTGTTTGGGCGACGGTGCAACCGTGCGGCTTGCCGAGCCGATGAGGCCCCGTGTGAGTCTGATAGGCTGGAAATGCGATCGCGGTGGTAAGTGAGACCTGAAGGCTGCGGATGATCGGTCATCTTCGCATACTTCAGGAGCCCTCAAGATGCCTGCTCCGCCACAACATCCATCACTCTACAGCCACAGGCTCAGATGATCTCTTGGTGAGGCTATACCTCTGTCTGGCGCTGTCCAGCTCCTGTTTCCAAGCCTCGATTTCCTCGTCTAAAACCGTGGAGATCGAGACAACGAGTGAACTCCGGATCTCGTCCCGGCCGGAGCCTCGCCATTCGGCCTCTGAGATGCTTGCATCGACCGCGTCTTGAGCGGCGCCTGAGAGCATGTCCCAGATCAAGTAGCAGCGATAGCGTTCCGGAATGGAGCTAGTTCCCTCGACCTCCTGCCTGATCGTCAGGATCTCGTCCACAACATCCTCCGTGAGCGAATCCTTGTCGCAGGGATTCAACAGCCAGTCCGGGCGCCGACGTTTGAGTACGTCCATCCAGACACCCCATGGGAAACCGACGGAGACTTTGACTTCAAGACTATGGATATCAAACTCGAACTCCGGGACGGCCGAGTACCTGTCACCATGACCAAGTGGCTGAACGAAGGGGTCACAGCTCGTGACACACTCCAGGAATTCATCCACTCGCTCCTCGACGAGCTTTCCCGTTTCTGTGTCCTCAAACAGGGCAATACACTCGGTGAGGCCTTGAAGACCCCATTGAGGATTTGGCTCCAGCTCCATGACGTTCTCCTTGTGATCCCACAGCCGAGTGTCGACTGTTGCAGCAAATGCTTGATACAAAGGGTTCCCCGGAACTGACCTGCCTGCAAGGGATTTCATTTCGGGTGGACGGTGATGGGATAAGCGCAAATCTCATCCTAAACCCAATGTGCCCCAGCCTAGGCTATGCAGTGCCAGAGGCGACATTGACGAAGCTTCGGATGTATACGCCCCACCGCTCGACCAGGTGGGCGTCCTCGCGGTCGAACGCCATGCACTCGGGGACACGAAAAGCATGGTAGACGCGATCACCTGTCGTGCTGTGGGATGTCGGCTCCAGGATATACCTGAGCGCCATGAATGCTGAGAGATCGTCGATTGCATGCCGTACGTCAGCGCCTTGGGCACAAACAGTGTTTGAGCTCTGCTCAATCAGTACGACGCTTTCCCAGTCGTAGGATCTGATCTTATGATCCATGCGCTCACGGTATTCCTGGGTAAGTTTGTTATGGAGACGCACAAGTTCGTCGCGAATCTCGGCGCGTTCCGGTGACATCATGATGTCCGCAGAAGCCTTCATACCGATTTCCTCACGTGCTTGGAACGAGAGCGCATTCCAAAGCACATCCAGCAGATCGTATTTGGGGACGCCACCGGTTGCTCTGAGAGCTTCCATGATGATGTCCACCTCGACGGCGGTGCTGCGCTCAAGCGTGCGGCGGTTCTGCGGCTTCGACAGCCACTGAGGACAGACGCCTTCAAGATTGTCGTTCCATTGCTCCCAGAGATCGTCCTCAAGCATCGCGTCGAAGCCAATCGCATCGTGGTCCCTGTACATCGGCCTGAGGATCCTGCTTTGAGCGTGCTGGTAAATCTCAGTCTCTTCACCTGTGAATGCATCGAGCCACTTGTCGATGAAAGCAGCGATGTCGATCCGGTCAGCCTCTTCGAGAGTGTCGAGTTGGACCGAGAATTCGAATCCAATTGGTCCTACACGTCGCACCATTACTCCCCCTGAACTGTTAAGCAGCGCGTCACAGTTCAAAGGGTTCCCTGGGCTGATCGAGGAGACAAGGGACCAYGGACGCCTCTATCAACGTACGGCGCCCGTTGTTGCATTTTGATCACTTTAGGCAGACCGCTGAATCAGGAATTTCGAGTTTTGAAACGTCTCATCAAAGGTATGAAACGGTTTCGCATAATTTATTTCGCTTTTTTACAGGTTGCCTGCACGTCAGAATGGACTGCATGCAACGTATCGCGAACTGCCTCCACATTTGAACGGAACGGCTTGGTGACCATAGGACTGTGTTTTGGGCTGCTGGGCGCCCGAGGTCACGAATTTTAGAAAGGTGCGGTAGGTCGGGGCTTGAGAACATCACCCTGTGAGTCCTCCGTGAACGACGGAGTAATGCGGGGAGAAGCCTCCAGCGCATCACAAGCTGTTTGGCTCGTCCGAACCCGGAAGAGGAGGAATCAATGCAAGGTGCAGCCGGCGCTTGACCCTGCGACGACTGAATCCTTGCTGTTCCAGATCGTTGATTGCTCTCTCAACAATGCTTTTGAGGAATGTCCTCACGAATTCGTCGTATAGCTCATCTCCTGACCGGTGGCCTCGTCTCACATTGAAGATGGCAGTGCGAACGGCCCTGAAGACCGCGCGCTGCACATCATCCGACTCTGGATGGCGCTCCACTTTGAGCCGTTCCCTGTAACGGCGCTGTCGCTCGCGATGGGCCGCCCTGTCGGCCTCTGTTGAAGTGCTTCCTTCCGATCGCCTCGCCATTCGCCTGCTTCCTCCCCATCACTCGGTGAGTATCAGGCAGGCACTAGCAAGGAACACCGGCGAGTAAGCCGAGGACGCCATGCAGGCAAAGAAGGGACACCGTTGAGGCCTTCCGCAAGGCTCCCGTGAGAGAGTAGGAGCGAGGGTTTCCTCTATTCCGGAGCTGCCTCTCGCACTCGTGGTCTCGTTGGGCCGGTTGAATTCTGCGGAGAAGGCACGCTTCCTTCATCTATAGGATTCCTGCGCCCTGACTTGAGCAGCGGTTCGGCCACGGTTTGGAGCTTGGGTTGGCGTGTCAGGCTCTCGGGTGTTGGCCTCCGTGCCTGAGCTGACAATGATCGTCTCGCAGCGCGGGGAGAGTGCATCAATCACTCTCTGGGTGCAGCGAGAAGGATCCCACATGGGCCGGCTTGCTGCCTTGGACCCTTCCCATGACGTGCGGCGGCGTACCTCCAACCATGGCGACACTGGGAGGGAAAGAGCCTTAAAGCACAGCATGAGCCCTCCCGTCGGCGCCGAGTACGACGAAGTGGGCTTCATGCACGGGATCGAAGCCCGGACGGATCGTGAACGTCGACGCCAGGAAAGGATTGTAGCCGATCTCGACCAGCTCACCGTCGGCGCTGTCGCAGGGCGATCCCTCGACCCACGCATGCACGTTGCGCTGCCCCTGGCGGACGGCACGGCACCTGCCGCTCTCGCGAACCCGCAGGATGCACGATTTCAGGACCACACGCTGCTCGTGAGCCACGATGCGGCCGCCTCTGCGGATACTCCAGCAGGCCCGCATGACATTTCTGTACACTTGCAGCCTCACTGGCGGGCAGGGGGATCGCCAACGGTCTTGAGCAAGGACGTCTGGATCCGGGCATAAGTCAGGTCACATCCGACGTCCCAAGGGAACAGTCCGCCCGCGTCGGGGAGGAAGAGCTGCACACCATCGAACCCGGACCCGAGGATCGCCCGGCCCGCGTTCGAGTGCTCGTCAACGGACGCACGCGCGAGAGGGCGGAAGGCGACGGGGAAGGCGTCGATTACCTCCTTGAGGTTACACCGGCGTGTCGAGGCGGGCGCCGCCCTTCAGGCGCCGGCCGACGATGTTCAGGAGTTGGCGGGCGAGCTCAGGATCGAAACCCACCATGAAGATTTCGGGATGGCTGTATCCTTTGGAGAGGCCAACCGTGTACGCGTACGAGGCCTGCTGCGCGTCGGGCAGGACGCCTTGCACCATCCAGCCGTGCTGCCCGACGATCTTGCGACCGCGTTTGATGTAGTCATCCAATCGCGCTGCCATGCCCTGTCCTCGCGGGTCCAGATGCCCGGGGGATGTATGCCCCGGGTGAAGGACTCGCGGAGCCCATCCGAAAGTCCAGGAGCGGGATGCCCTCCCTTATCCCGGTGCCGAGCAAACCCCTCGCAGACGATGCCATGCGGGTCCTTATTGCCTCGGCAAGGTCGAGCATGTGGCCATGACACCGGCTTCCAGCAGGCTCTGCCGCCCACCCGTAGCCGCTCTGCGGCAGAGTTGGCGATGCCATGCCGGGCTGAGACAGGGCTTGTGGTGCCCGAACATGTTCAACCGAGCACTAGGCTTGACGTGTGGCCAATTCAGCCCCAATATTAGGGTTGAGTTAGCAGGTCATCATGGCTGAAGCTGTCGCATACACTGCCGCCGAAGCCGCCTTTGTGCTGCGGGAGCCGGTCAGGGCCGTCAAGAAGGCACTGGACGACGGTCCTGTGCAGGCTAGGCTCGTATCCAAGCCAGGTGGGCCCGTGCGTACCATCGAATGGTCCGACCTCCTCTACCTTTATGCGGTCCGCGTGCTTCGGGATGAGCTCACGCCCAAGGGCCGGAACGAATTCTACCATGCCCTGAAAGGCGTTCAGGTCGATCGAGCCCGGGAAGTGAGGTTCGGCCGCCTTTCCGTGGCGATCGACGATCTCAAGGCCGAGGTGGAAGCTCGGTCGCGGGAGCTTCGCGAGCTTGCGGACAGGGTGGAGTTTCGCGGCGACGGCGAGCCCGTCCTGAAGAACACGTCGGTTGAGGTCCATCGCATCGCAGCGTTACTTTCGGGCGGGTTGTCAGTCGACGAAGTTCGCGAGGACTATCCCTCGCTCAGTGCCCAGGACATTGAGACGGCTCGGGCATATGCCGAGGCGCACCCCAAGACGGGACGGCCCTATCTTCGCACGACAGCCAAGCGCGCGCTCAAAGGTGCCGGTCTCGAATCCTTGGACGAGGCGCTCGGAGACGAGCAAGCGTGAAGTACCTGCTCGACACCAACGTCTTCCGGGAAGTTGGAAAGACAGATCCGCATTAGAACGTACAGGCATGGCTTGGGCACGTGGACGACGCCGATCTCGCGATCAGCACTCTGACCATCCGTGAGGTGACGAAGGGAATCGAGAGGCTCCGGGCGAAAAAGCCGGCTATCGTAGCCGCGATTGAGGCCCGGGTGGATGAGGCTTACCAGGCGTTCGGTGACCGGGTCCTGCCTGTCAGTCAGGAGATCGCAAAGCTCTGGGGTGAGATGCTGGCAAGTAGCGAGAAGCACGTCGACGATACGGGGCTTGCTGCGACGGCACGCGTGCACGACCTCGTGCTGGTGACCCGCAACCTCGACCATGTGAAAGGCCGTGGGGCAGCGACGCTCGATCCTTTCAAAGCCAAGCCGAAGATCAATCGGCCCTAACAAGACGAGGACCTCGCCATCAGCTCGCTCCGTTCCATCGATCTCAAACTGATCGACGACCTCGTCGATTTTATCCGAGGGCGAGGGTACGTGCTCGACTTCTCGGACGCGACCTTCGCCGACTTCTTCGGCAGCGAACTGGACGTCGACATCGACGATCCAATCTACTCAGGGCATGGCGGATCGAAGGGAAGGCGCCTCCGCTGCTTCCTGCAAAAGGTCGATGACCCGACAGCGGTCCGCACGCTTCACGCGCTTTGGGAGCACCGGGCTAAGTTCCTTGCCAGCACCCAGCAGCCCGATCCCGTCCCCAACGCCGAGGGACACTTCCTGTCGTTGATTTCGAGGCTACAGGGCGGATCCGGCGACCACTCCGCGCAACCACCCCGACCAGCGACTGATCGGCGGCTACTCGCGACGCTAAAGGCCGAATTGCTCCAGGTTCGCGATCTCCCGCCACATCAGCGGGGCTACGCCTTTGAAGCCTTCCTGAAGCACGCTTTCAACGCCGCTAGCCTCGCCGCTCCCGAACCGTTTCGCAACATCGGCGAACAGATCGATGGCAGCTTTCTTCTGGGCGGCGAAGTTTACCTCTTCGAGGCCAAATGGCAGGCCGCGTTGACGCCGGCCGCCGATCTCCACGTCTTTCACGGCAAGCTCGACCAGAAGGCGGCTTGGACGCGCGGCCTCTTCGTCAGCTTCAACGGCTTCACTCCCGATGGGCTCGCCACTTTCGGGACGGGCAAGCGGATCATCTGCATGGATGGCCGTGACATCCACGAGACGCTCGAGCGCGAGATCCCGTTGAAGAGCGTACTCGAGCGGAAGATCCGGCGGGCGGCCGAAACTGGACGCATCCACGTGCCCGTCCAAGAGTTGTTCAGCGTCTAGGTTGTGGGGGCCTGATCGTGGTGCTGGAGGCAAGGACATCCGTTTGCGCCCACAGGCGGCAGTCTGAAGCCCGTTATAGCGAACACCATGAGGCCACGAGCTGCTCCGTCTCAATCCTGCTCAGGATGCCCATCGGCTTTCACGTCTCCGACGGCTTCTTTCCACCTTTACCCGGTATTCGGCGGCGGCCTGCCTCTCCGCTTGCAGGATGAAGGCCGGGGGAAGCCAGCGGTTGACGACTGGAAGATGTGGCAGGATCGAGGTGAGTGCGGATGCCTCCTGCGCGACTATCTGGGCCACCCCAGAGCCACTGACGGGTGAGTGGATGTCCGGCTCCTGTTTGGCCGCTGTGTGGCCCTCTGTGGACATTCCTGGAGCCATGCCCGCTCTGACCGGGTTGAGCGCTTCTGCGGTCGGAGCCGTGCTCAGATCCCCCTTGAGATCATCTTGTATAGGCGTTGCTTCGTTCGTCGTGGTCTCCAGTCCTTGGCGGGCCTGTCTCAATATCGGTTCTTGAGTCCTGATGACATCCACCTGCGTGTCATCCTCTTCCCCGGTTGCCGCTGAACTCCACCCGTGCTCGAGTCCGTCCACATCCTCGGGACCGTATAAGGCGTCCATCTCGACCGATGCCCAGTAGCATTCGTCCGCAAAGGACTCGTCTGCGTCGTCCTTAGAGTCATATTCTGAACCGGCGGAGCAGGCGGGGAGGGAGGGAGAGGCGGGGACAGGGGAGGCAGGAACGGACGGGACAGAGTGGGTTGGTAGGGTCTGTGGTCCCTTTTGGCCGGATGTCCCTGCGCGGAAACGGGATTTCCTGACAATCGGGACGTGCTTGTCAAAGGCTTCCTTCATGACCATTACGAGCGTATCCCGATCCTCCTCCCGGACGATGAAGGAATCGAACACGGGCAGGACAATGATCCCGCGCTTGAGCGTCATATCGGCAAGGACAGACTTCGCAATCTCACTGTCGAAAAACTGAAGCCGCGTTCCAATGCCGGAGTGAAAGAACCGCGCAATCCTTGGGTGAGCGGCCTTGATCGCCCAGATCAGGTCGGCTGCGTCCGTGCGGGAGACGTCCAGCTTCTTAGAGATCGCGAGCAGGGCGCTCATGTGGGTCGGGGCGTTCACCAGGATGTTCCATGCCGTCTTGCACAGGGTGTCCCGGTGCTTCTCGTAGCCCGGGATCGTGTAGGCATCCCGGTCGCCCAGCTCCTCACCGGCCATGATGTAGAGCAGCCGGGGATGGATCTGGCTGTAGTCCTCCTCGTGGACCCGGCTGCCGTTGATCAGGAGGCCTTTCCGGTGCTCCTTCCCGACGGCTTGCCACCAGCCCCCATACATTCTTCCGCCCAGCGTCCAGCCCCCGTTGAAAACCCGGTAGAGGCTGATCATTGAGATGTTCACGGCATAGCCGGCCTTCCTGTCGTTGCGGGCAGGAAAGTGGAACAGCATGCCCGCTTTCACCATACCGGCGACGTCGAGATCGATCTGGGCAGACCCGATCACCCGGTTGATCTCATCGAGAAAGGCTTTCTCGCGGCGCACCCGCTCGGTCTCGCGAAAATCGATGAGGTTGCCTTTGGAGTCCTTCAGGCGGATGGACTCAGCTTTGCGGCGGACGATTTCCGGCAACGCGAGATCAAACAGGCAGTCCCCCGGGCGGAAACTCGACTGGTACCGGATCGGCTCGCCCTCTTTGCGCGGCTTGAAGCTGCCGCCTTTAGCCTTGAAATGATCGGCGAGGATTCCGAGTTCAACGAGCATGTCGACCGCAGCCACGACATAGGCATAGGAGTAGTCGTGCCCCATGTACCGTCTTGCAGCAGCGTAAAAAGTCTTGCGGCGGGAATAAGAGATGCGCTGGCATTCCTCTTTCGAAGGGGCGGCCGCAGCGGCGATCATCGCGTCGGCGACAATCGAGGCCACCACGCGCTCCATGCGTTCGGGTAGGCCCTCGGGAAGCAGAGGAACCAGCTCGCGCAAGGTCGAGTATGCGACGTTCCAGTGACAGCTCAGGGGCTTGTCGCGCCCATCATCCATGTGTTTCATCGCGCCCCCACCATTCTGCTGATCCCTGAACGGCAGGTCGCTGTGGGCCCGCTCATAGATGAGGGTGTCCCGGGACTAAATCGGCGACAAGGGCCTGATCGTGGAACGCGAGAAGAGGATGCCTGGTGGAGCCCGTTAACGTTGGGCGACGTGATCGACCACCTTACTGACGAAACCGACGCCGTTGGTCTGGCGCCTTCTGTTGGGTATTCCGCCCGTTAATTCGACGTGACCGCCTCACGCTCTGAATCATTCGTCTCGAGCTTTGAAATAGAAGCCCGCAATTTGAGATGTGTTTTCGGGAACGCATTGTGAGGCACCGCAAAGTATAACAAGGCTCTCGAGCCATTCCCGCATACGGATCCGTTCCCTACGGCAAGCGCCGAGGCGACGTCGATGTAGCAGTACAATTGCGGGAATCGGTGGACCATCGAGGCGCATGCCTAGCCTGTTGATGCGATCAATTGACGTGGCCTCTGGCAATGATGGCGAGAGCGATCGCGATGCCCATCGTGTCAACACCCTGTCTTGACGTACGTCATCATCATCGCTCTGCATCGTGCGAACAGCGTTCGCCGATGATCCCAAGAAAAAATCTGTGAACCGAAATCAAGTTAAGACGCAAGCGCCTCGCTACGAAGAATCAGGGGCTTACGGGTATTTTCCGTTTGACAGACGCCATCAAATGTCATAAAAAAATCAATGATATCAGATAGATAGTAGAACATAGCCCTTGCTTTCGCTGCGGATGTGCATGACCATTGCACATGTCGGGCTGATGAGAGGCCCCGGCAGTTAGGAGGGGCACATGAACAGGAAGCAGGAGTTCCAAGGGCTCTACAAGCGGCTTGGATTACCCGCGGTGGAGGTCGCATCGCTAATCGGACGGTCGCTCAACACGACCCGTCAGTACGTCTCGAACCATGCCAGCAGTCGCGTCCCGCCCGAGGACGTTCTTGTCACCATGCGTGAGGCGTGGACATGCAAGGCTCAATCGGACCTCGACGGCATCATCCATGACCTTCAGATGGCAGGCATCCGGATCGACTGGGCCTCGCTCGAGGAGGTCGACACATCTAGATGCCGTCGGATCGGGCCGAAGTTCCTGGGAGTCGTGTCGTGAGGTTCGGTTCTCTCTTTTCGGGGATCGAGGCGGCCAGCGCTGCATGGGAGCCGCTGGGCTGGGACACGGCCTTCGTAGCTGAAGTCGACCCCTTCGCATGTGCCCACCTCGCGCACAGATTTCCGACCGTGCCGAACCTCGGAGACGTGTCGGCGCACGATTTCGTCGAGCGGGCACGAGCGTGCGGCCCGATTGAGGTCCTTGTCGGCGGCAGCCCTTGTCAGGCATTCAGCTTCGCGGGCAAGCGCCAATCCCTGTCGGATGACAGGGGTAACCTCATGCTCAGATTTACGGAGATTGCAGATGAGCTCGACCCCGACTTCGTGTGCTGGGAAAACGTCCCGGGAGTCCTCAGCACAAAAGACAACGCATTCGGATGTCTCCTGGCAGCGCTTGCCGGAGAGTCGAGCGGTCCGCTGGTCAGCTCAGGGTCCAAATGGCCGAACGCAGGTCACGTTGCTGGACCACGGCGAACAGTTGCATGGCGCGTTCTCGACGCTCAACATTGCGGACTGGCACAACGACGCAAGCGCGTGTTCGTTGTCGCGTGTGCTCGAGCCCGAGACGCTGGCGACGTATTGTTTGAGTACGAAGGCGAAAGAAGGGATTCTCCGCCGCGCCCAAAGAAGAGGCAAGCGGTTGCCGACACTCCTCGCGCAAGCGCTTTCGGAGTCATCGACCACGCCAGCTACGGCGACGAATTACCAACCCTGAGAGCATCTGGAGGAGATTGCGGTGGCGGATCGGAGGCACTGATCGTCCAGGCGGCTGCCTTCTCGGCGGGCAACTCCGAAAAGGCCCGGAGCATCGGTTTCGCTGATGAGGTGACGCCGACGCTTCGGGCAAGCACTTCCGGAACGAACATGACTCCTTCCGTTGTGTACGGCATTGTCGACTCCGAGACCGTATCCGAAGGAACCGTACCGACTCTGACAGCCAGGACCGAGGGCGGCGGTAATATGAACGCCGCCGCGTACCCCGAAGTCGTGGGCACCTTGTGCGCGAGTGGAGCCGGATTGTCGCGTACGGCAGGCCAATGCAACGAACTCGATTTCGTTGTTGCACAAGCTGTCTCTGGTATCCGCTGGATTGTTCGGCGCCTGACGCCGCTCGAATCCGAGCGGCGTCAGGGCTTCCCTGATGGATGGACCGCAATCCCTTTCCGGAAACGTGGGATCGCAGCCGATACCCTGAGGTACAAGGCCTTGGGGAATTCCATGGCCGTTCCCGTAATGCAGTGGCTCGGCCGGCGCATTGCCGCACTCGTTGCTTCCGGGAAGATGACTTCGCCCGAACTCTACCCGGATCGCCAAGCTGCGGTGCCGAAGCGACAGGTCGCCGAACCCGAGCAGCCGAAGGACAACCTGGCCACATGGACTTTGGAGGAGGCCGATCCATCGCAGCTGACGCTCATCCGCCCTCCTGATCGGCGTGCTCCAAGCCCACAGTCCCGACTAGGAGATGCATCGTTTGATCGGGGAGGGGTGACATCCGTTGGGATTCACAACACCGCCCTCCGGGTCACGGAGCAGAGTGGAGGCAGGGTCCTGCTCTGCTGAGCTCCCCATGGATTCGACCGATCCGTTTGGGCCAAACAACCGATAGCCCGTTGGGCGAGCCCGTTGCGCCGTTTGGCTCAAGCATGGGAACCCGTCTCAACCAAAACTTCCAGGACTTCTGGCGGAGATGCCCAGAGGCATCCGAACGCTTGAACTGATTTTAGCCAACCAAGGGAATTACCGCATGAGCAAGAGACTGAACGTTCTTGTTTCTGATGAAGCCGCACTGAAAACGGCGATTGAATCGATCCGGGGCCGCGCCACGACATGGAGCCATTCCGCTTCCGGGATACGCAACATCGCCGCACGGGCCGAGGCGCGTCTTGAGACCGTTGGCATTCCGCAGACCAATAGGATTGGGATCGAAGCCGTGCAGACGAGCGAGGGGCCGTCAGCAAACAGCTACAGCTACGGCGTGAAGGGAAGCAAGATCACCCTCAAGCGGTCGAAGGACGGCTGGCGGCTCGTCAGCTACGACATGGTCGGCGTCTACCCGAAGCAGGGTGGCAAGCTGGACCTGGTGTTTCAGCAGAAGCATCACGACGCCATGTTGGCGGCGCTCCTGCGCACCAACCGGATCACCGTGAAGACCGAGCGGAAGGAGGCCGCGTGATCCTGGTTTCCCTGCATCGCGGCGCGTCCTTCGCGCTGAATAGCTACCTCAACGATATTGAAACTGGAGAAACTGCATGACCGCGTGGTTTGATGTTAGCAAGGATGGACTCTCGAAACTGGTTGCACGGCGTGGGAGCCATTGGATCCTCGCCGAATTGCTCCAGAATGCCTGGGATGCTCCCGGAGTGACCCGAGTGGAGGTCAGCGTATCTGCGGCGGGCCGCGGGCTTACGGAGGTTATCGTCGAGGACGACAGCCCGGTCGGGTTCTCGAACCTCACGCACGCATTCACTCTGTTCGCCGAGTCTGGGAAGAAGGGCGACCCGTCCCTACGCGGCCGCTTCAATCTCGGCGAGAAGCTCGTCCTCTCCCTCTGCGACGAGGCGGAGATCTTCACCACCACGGGCACCATCTATTTCGGTCCCGAGGGACGCCGCAACAGCCGCATCAGGCGTGCGCAGGGAACCGCCTTCCGTGGGGTGATGCGGTTGAACAAGCTCCAGGCCGAGGACGTCGTCAGAGCAGCGCGCCGCTTTATCCCCCCGCACGGCATCCGCACGCTCGTGAACGGCATCGAGCTGGAGCACCTGGTTCCGGTCCGGACCTTCGATTGCGTCCTGCCGACCGAGATCGCGGACGAGGAGGGCGTGCTTAAGCGGACGAGGCGCAAGGTTACGGTCGGCCTGTACCAGCCGCCTGAGGGCATGACGGGAACCGTTTACGAGATGGGCATTCCCGTTAACGGGACCGGGGACCAGTTCGATGTGGACGTGGGCCAGAAGGTGCCGCAGAGCTTCGAGCGGGACGCGCTCCTGCCGTCCTTCCTGCGCGACCTCCGCGTCGCGGTCCTCAACAGCGCAAGCGAACTCCTCGAGGAGAGGGAGCTGGCCTCCGACTGGGTCGCACAGGCGATTGGGACGGACGGGGCGGCCCCTGAGGCGGTCAGCAGCGTCATCACCCGCCGCTTCGGCGAGAAGGTTGTCACCTTCGACGTGAACGACAGGGAAGCCAACGACCGTGCCGTCGCCCAAGGATACGTCGTGCTCCATAGCAGCACGTTCAACAAGAAGCAGTGGAACAACGTGAAGGCGACCGGCATCGTGAAGCCGGCCGGGCAGGTCACCCCGACGCCGAAGCCGTTCAGCTCCGAGGGCAAGCCGGCGGAGTTCGTAGAGGCGACTCTTGCCATGAAGCATTTCGAGGGCTTCGTGCGGGCCTTCTGCAAGGCGGCCGCAGACGTAGACGTGAGCGTCTCCTACCTGAAGTCGTTCAACGCGACCGCCGCTTACGGCGCCCGGAACATGAGCTTCAACGTCACCCATCTCGGCAAGACATGGTTCGAGGGGCCGTTGCGCCAAGAGCAGGTGGACCTTGTCATCCATGAGCTCGGCCACGAGTTCGAGTCAAACCACCTGTCGACAAAGTACAACGATGCACTTACGAGGCTGGGAGCCAAGGCGGTCATGCTCGCGCTCGAGAACCCCGGACTCTTCGACCTCTCGCGCTACGGCGCGCGCCAGAACATGAAGGTCCCCACCTAGGGTCTTAGCTGGACACTGGCCTTTTGAGGGCGCACAAGGAATCAGATGTGGCTCCAGAGCGCTCCTTCTAAAGTGATCTAGGCCCAAAGCCCGATCAAAGGGCATCGTGGACGTGCCGAACGGACGGGGCCAGCTTCCCGTCCGACCATATATAGTCCTCGAAGTCGCTCCTGCCTGCCATTCGACCCCCCGGAGTGCCAGGATCGTATGGCGCATGAATCCTTTTTGGGGAGGCCGGCGATAAGTCCAGGACCTGACGGTTTGCCTTCCGGGCCTGAGCTAGCCGCCACGGAGACATCCATGATGCTATTTGAGCATGTGAAGGAGTGTGTAGAGGCCCTGAAAGCATCGGGCCGCGAGGCGATCGCCGAGGCCCATGCCGCCGGGGTGCCTGCATACTACAGCGATGCAGGGGGATCGTCCGCGAACTGCCAGATGGAACGCGAGATCGTGTCACGCTCGGCGCAGACGGCGTCGAGATCGTCGAGCACCTGCATCCCGTCCTGCACGTGTCACGGCCCTGAAAACTCACTCGTCGACGAACCACTTGTAGCGGCCGTTGATGGGATGCGGCAGTCCGTACTGAGACCTTTGGAAGCCGCTCAATACGAGCCCCAATGAGTCCTTGCGCTGGAACCGGGTGACCCTCACCGCGAGGCTGGAATCCATCTGGCCGGAAGGGCCGTTCCCAGTCTTCCGGAACGTGCCGTGCACCCAGCACCGCTCGCAGCAGGTTGACGCGATCATCTATTCGACACCGAGGCAAGAGGTGCCAAAGGTCACGCTCAAGGAGGTGCGGGTCGCTAAACGGTGGTGACGTCCGAGTACTCCCGGGGATAACCTCAAGCCAGCCCCGTTGACGAAGACTTGCGGGCCGGCTATCCCTGGCAAACCTACGGAGAACACCACGAGATGAAGTCCTTCTTCTGCATACGCTTCTGACGATCACGTCAACGCCCTCTCCGGGGCGGGAAGTTATGCATGAAAGGACTCACACATGAGCAACGGCCACAGGCGCCGCTATCTCGACCTCCTCGCGCTCCGCGAATCCTCGCTCATCAACAACCTCGTCCACGCACATGAGGGCGAGCCGTTGGACGCGCCCGTCAATGGAGCTGAAATCCCTCTCGACATGTGGTCAGTGGCCAACGGACCGAGCTTGATCGGCAACTCGTACCAGGAGATCCTGGTGCTTGAGGTCTCGTCGGTGTCTCCCGACCACAGGTGGGCCCGTCTTCGTGACGGCCGTGTCGCGCTGCTCAGAAGGCGGTCACCGCTGCCTCTTCACCCGGAGGCACGCGTATGATGGCGGACAGAAATGCACCGCGTTTGAGCCACAAGTTCCCGCACGAGCACGCGGCCGTCGCAGGGAAGCGGATCGGGGATGCGCCGCAAATCAGGACGGAGGGAGGCCGATGATCAGGATCGACGAACACGGAAACTTCGACCGCGGCGCCGTCGAAGCAGAGGCGGAGCGCTTGGAGGCGTTGGCTCATGACCTGCACAGGCTGATCTCCGAGGGTGCTCCGAAACGCGGCGACCACGCCGACGCACCCGTCATCGACGGTTGGGACTACGCGCTGCGCCAGGATCTGTGCCTCATCGGCACCGTGTCCGGCCACCCCGCGGGGATCGGCGGTCCAGGCCAGACGACCGTTACGAGTGGTCTCTGGATTCTCGATCGGACGCGCGGTTTCGCACGCGCGCTCTCGCGCTGGTATCGCCTCGGGGACGAGACGCCCGAGTGCCGCGCGATTTTCCGGAGCACTCACTGATGCCGCTCATACGACCCACCGCAGACACCTAACGCCGGGCGCCTTCCGTCCGGCGAGCGACCGGACACGAGGAGGCCCCATGAATTCACCTAGGAAAGACCCGCCTGAGCCGTTCCCGATTGAGAGGGTGTCCACGCTCCGCTCGATCGAGACCGCGCTCAAGGGAGCAATCGCCGTGACGAAGGACGGACATCTCATCGAGATGATCACGCGCCTCGGTGTGGACCTGGTTAAAAAGGACTGGGCCGCCGCCGAGCTGATCCGCGCGGCTTTGCTCGGGCTGCTGTCGGACGATGCGCGGGCCTATGTCTGGCATGCATGCGCGCTGGCTGGAATGCCAGGCGCTGCCGAACAGCTTGCGGTCGCCTTTGCAAGGGCGGCGCTGGAGCTCGAGGTCTGGATCACGACCGAAGGCTGGAAAACGCCGACGGCAATCGAAGACACGGCCGACGACTCTGTCCACGAACGGCTGCGCGTTGCCGCCATGGCTTCCGTCGGGTGGAGCGCAATGGCAGGCGCCCCGGCTCACGAGCACATCACCGGCGGCGCCCCGCTTGCTCACGCGGAAGCCATCGCAGCAGAGGTGGATGCGATGCTCTGGAGCACGGTCCATGCTGCCGCGTGGCGAGACGGCTATAACGATGGGAAGCGCGCGCGGCTGGACAGGCAGCGCGAGATTCTTGGCAAGCACGGAAATCCCTTTGCCGATGATGAAACGGTTGAGCCGCCGCCTCAGCGTAAGGGGCGTCCGTTCCCATCCGAGGACGGCATTGTCGTCGTCGCGGCCGTTGCCGCAGACACGACGACCGGCGGGAAGGAGGCGGCGGCCTCGGTGAAGTCGATTCTCGGCAAGCCCCTCCCGTTCGTGCGCGGCGACGTCAGGATGGTCGCCGATGCCCGGTCGACACTCGCAAATGAGTTCCCGCATGCCGTCGGCGTCATTGATGCCCTGCTCGGCGATGTCCGCCCGGGCGACCCTGTCTGCTTCCCGCCGTGTGTCGTCTTGGGCGACCCCGGCGGCGGCAAGTCGCGCCTCGTCCGCCGCGTGCTCGACCTGCTTGGCATCGGCTGGTCGGTGCTCGACGCCGCAACGACGACGGACCAAGGCATCATCGGCAGCCCGCGGCGGTGGGCGTCGGGCTATCCGTCGTTTCCGATCCTCACGATCGAGCGGTACGGTGTCGCGAACCCTGCGATTGTCGTCGACGAGATCGAGAAGGCAGGACGCAGCACGGCCGGCTCCATTCACGACCCTTTGCTGTCGCTCCTCGAGAAGKGGACGGCACGCAAGTGGCGGGACCAGTTCCTTGATGCCGAGGTCGATGTTTCGCACCTGTCATGGATCTTCACCGCCAACTCCCTGGACGGCATCCCAGGCGCACTCAGGAACAGACTGCGTGTCCTTCGGATGCCTCGTCCCAGGCGTGAGCACGTGCCAGTGATCGCCGCGCAGGTGCTGCGCGAACTGCTGCGGGATCGCGGCATCGACGAGCGCTGGGAGCCGCCCCTTGATCGAGAGGAGATCGCCGCCATTGCGCAGGCATGCGGCGACGAGGTGAGCATCAGGGACTTGCAGAGATACGTCGCGGGCGTCCTGGACGTGCGAGCTAAGGACGCAACACGAAATTGAGGGAGGAGCAGATGTTGAGTGAGGAACAGATTCGGGACGACGGCTGGCGTGAGGAGCTGAACAAGCGCCATAGTTGGATGGGAGGCAAGTACGGTTTGCACTTCGAGCACCTGGGGGGCTGGCGTTTCCTCATGAAGGACCTGCTCGAGCGCATTGAGGCGACACTTGTGACACCGGAAGAGCGTGGAGGATTCCAAGTCTCTCAAAGTCCGGCATCACGTGTGACGTCTGCGGTGGGCGCGGCAGGACACAGGGCAGGGGATGGATTTCGACACGCTGCGAGAAGCATGAGGATTGGAGAGGCTGATGCGACTGTGGATTCTCTCCGATCTCCACCTCGAGGGCTTCTCGATTGACATCATTGCTGTCCCTGACGCGGATGTCGCGGTCGTGGCCGGCGACGTGGACAAACCCATTTGGAAAGCAATCCAATGGCTCGATGAGAAGATCGCGCCGCACATGCCCGTGATCTACGTGCCCGGCAATCACGAGTACTATGGCGGCAGCTACGAAGGCAGCACGAAGCGCGGGCTGTCCGCTGCCGCCGCCAGCCAGGGAGTTCACATGCTGCACGACAGCGAGGTGCGCATTGGCGACGTGCGCTTCGTCGGCGGCACGCTCTGGACCGACTACGCGCTGGGGGCCGAGAGTCGGCCCGGACGACAACGTGACTTGGACATCGCGCACAGCATGAACGCCTGCGGGTCGATGCTCCGGGACCACACCGCCATCCTCCTCGACGACGGCGCGCTCGAGCGTTTCCAGCCGGAACACGCGCGGGCCGCGCACAAGCGGACGAGATCGTATCTTGAGGCTGTGCTCGCCGACGGTTTCCCAGGACCGACGGTCGTCGTCACCCATCACGCGCCACATCCCGGCTCCATTGACAGGCAGTTTTACGGATCGGTGCTCAATGCCGCCTTTAGCACCGATCTTTCGGAGCTCATCCGCGACACGCGCCCGGCAATGTGGGTCCATGGCCACATGCACGCTTCGGCGCAGTACGTTGTCGAGGAGACGCTGATCGTCTGCAATCCTCGAGGATACGGCACCGAGAACCCGGCCTTCAATCCGGGCTTGGTGGTGCCAGTCCCAAGGAGATGAGAATGCCGATCAGGGAATGGGAAAAGGGCGTCTCGATGGCTACGTGCAAGGCAAGTACAGCACCAGGGACTACGAGATTCTCGGCTCTGCGGACATGCTCTGGAGCGGCTGGGAACTCGATACCGCCGCTGTCCTGATCAGACTCGGAGACGGGCGACAGGTCTGGGCCGTCCTCGCCTCAGTGGACGTGTCGCCGTCCGATGTGCCGGACGTTCTCCGTCAGCGGCTTGTGGCCTATCGACAAGCGATCACCGAGACCAAGCCCTGCTGCGCTTGGCCGGGAGGACGACTAGATGATCAAGGTCGCTGCTGACGGCACGTTCAACCGCGCTAACCTCCGCATCGAGATCGAGCGGTTTGAGCGGCCGCTGGCCGACCTCAGGCGGCTGCGCGACGGCGGGCATCCGGCGACCGAGGAGATCAGGACAGCACCGCGCATCGACAGATGTAGGTTCGCGGGGAGGCAGGTGACGTGTCCCTCCGGAGCCGCGTACGGCCGCCAGCGGCCGGGTCTGCCATACATCGTGCCGACGATTACGATCAATGGGCCATCGACCCGGCACAGAAATACGCCCGTACGCTCTCGCGCCTCTACGGCCTCGGAGAACCTGCGCCTCCGGCACCGCCCGGCGGCGACGAGCTTCTGCTGGAGTAGCGATGGACAAAGCCGCTGACTTCGCCGAACTGATCCAGAGTATGCGCAAGCTGATGTGGAAGAGTGCCTTCCTCGCTCGGGACGACGAGGAAGGGTGCTTGCCGTCGCCTGAGTCGAGTGGAAGCGCCCCACGACGTTGCGCCCCCGCAGACCGCATGCGTCCAGTCCGCCCGGATCTCGCTAGCGAGCGGGACTTTCTCGCAGATGCCCTCGCGGCCGGACCGAGGGTGCCGACCGAGGACAAGCTGGTACGGCGGTACGTGCGCGGAGAGATCGGGGAGCGTACCGTGCAGTGGATCACGGGCCGGGACCAGTGGCAGCTCATGGGCGAGTGCTTGGTCCGAGGCCTACCGTCGATGCAATCTGTAGAGGATTCACTTGGCTCCTGGAGCAACATCACCTCAAGCAGTGACAAACTGCTGCTGTGGATGAAGCCTGTGGACCTGGGGCGGTAGGGAGCCAGGCTCTGCATTCATTCCTCATCCTCGAAATCATCTTTGTCCGCCTCGTCCATGGTCTCGCCATAAACGAGCTCGTAGACGCTTGCGAAATCGGAGTTCCAGAATTTGGAGGCGGAACCTTTGATGGATCCTTCCAGCGCCCAGTCCCCATCGGGATCCAGTGAAGCGGTCTGGAAATCGAGTTCGGGGAACATGAGGCCTAACTTCCGGAAGATAGGCCGGGGCGCACTCCATTCCGTATCGAATCTGACCTCCAGTTCCTCTGCCCAGCCCTCAACGATCTCGGTGTAGATCACATTGCCCCTTGCACCCCAATTCTTCATCGCCCAACCGGCCGGATTGTAACATTCCGTGGCGCTCACAAACTCAAGAATAAGCAGGGCGGCCTCCACACAGGAAGGATTGAGGTCATCCCGTGTCTGCAAGAGGAGAATGTCCCGGAGGCCCTCGGGCGTCATACACTTGAGCTGGTCAACGCTGGAGAACCGAGGGCCTACAGATTCCTTCGACACATTGATGCCGGCACGTTGGAGCAAGAGTTCCGCGGCGCGCTGGTCATGATCGGAGAGCGCCTCAATCGCCAGTAATGCCGGATGGGATGGCGTGATCCTTTCGAAATCAAAACGCACCTCTCCAGGGCAATCAGGATTCGGGCTAAAGCAGCTCGCCCGGAAGCGTGCCAACTCTCGTGCGGAGCCGGAAACAGTCAAGGTGGATCCAACATGGTTTGTCATGACTAAGCCCTTGCGTGGTTTGTTGACGCGCTATCCTGCTTGGCATCGTGAGCTGTTAGAACGACCCTGGCCCAGGAGGGCACCGCTTCATCTCGCATGACGCCAAGCCGAGACGTCGGGTTCAGGTTGTCTGACGCGTCCAGTCAGGGACTTCGTCACATCGGCGGAGTTCGCCGTAGAAGCTGATTACCGGAAAAGATGAGCGAAGCTGCTGAAGGCAATCGGATACCACCTGACGCTGGGTAGGAGATGCATCGCTCCAGGTGATGGCTCGATCGTCATAGATCTGGAGCAGGACCAGTTCCATGGTGGCGAGGTCGAGCACCCACCGAATGTCCGCCAAGTGGTTCTTGCTGTTGTTCCAGCCAAACATCCGCTCAGCGCAGTGTCTCGGGCGTTGCGCCTCATGGATGAAAGGAAACTGCACCTCACTGCAAACCAGGTATCGTCCGGATCCCAGATCCTTATCGGTTCCATGTCCGAACTGGTCGAGTACGATCTCATCATAATAGTCGAGCATGCCATATCCCCCTACGGGCAACATGGGATTGATCTCTTCACTCGAATCGAACCGAAGCAGCCAAGATCCCATCTTCCCCGCGTGGACAGCCAGCGCGATAAATTCCTCCGAGAATCCAATTTCGCGGAGCTGAGCTACGCGTTGCTCTCGCTCAACTGCATCTATCAGGGAAGCGGTGGAGATGATCCATCCATAGTCGTATGTCATGCATGTCATAGGCACTGCTTCTGCCTCGATGAGCTCGACGTCGACGTACGTGAGATGCGCTGTTGAGAGATCAAGGAATGTGCGTAACGACATCAGGTCCTCCATGTGCTGACATCAAGCCTGTAGTCACTTTCTCAGCGCTGCAACCCCCACAGTGATGATCACATGAAATTCTTTGTCGCCCTCAAGTCCCGCCTGACAGCCGACGTGCCGGACTTCCAGATTGCTCACCTGCCGGCGAGCCTAACCGGGGTCAGCATCAAATGGGAGATGAGCGCCATATGCCAACACATGCACGCTGCTTGAAATCTCCTGGGACCAGCTGGAATGGAGTGATGAGCTGAAGCTCCTGCTAGCATCGGACCGTCGGAGAGTCATCGATGTGCGCACATGCGGCACTCATATCTATGCCTGGGTTGATGCGCTGCGCTCTGTGAACTCCCGCGAAGCCTAGTTGAATGCTGCCAGGAAGCTGGAGTTCTCACCGTCTCTTGTCTCTCTGGCCCAATGGGCAGCCGGAAGGGCGTCAGTCTGATCTGCGGCGTCCAGGGAGGGGAGATTGACCCGGCGGTTCCTTTTCAGCCTTATCGCTCGTGGGGCCATCGATTGGGATGTCCCTCGGTTGTAAGCCTCCGCGGCTTGTCCTTTGTGAGAGGGCGCACGCCGGGCTCCCTTATCCCTATGACGAAGATGAAATCCGCTGGATCGCCGACTGGCAGAGGATGGAGATCCTTGTTGCGCAGGTCCTGCCATGCGGCGGAAATGAATGGATCGACGGGGGAGAAAGGCACTGGTGGAAGGTCGGGGATGAGCAGGAGAGCTACCTGGCCGACCCGGAGGCATGGGATCTCGTCGTGAGTGATGAGCTGCCGGACTGGGGACGTCGTGCCCTCAGCGAAACTTCGAGAGCGCAGGCCGAGCCGTACCTATAAATCCCCGGCTCGGCGAGGAAACGTCTGGCGAGACCGGTCTACGCAGCATAGCGCACTTCTCGCGCGAGACAGGTCGGTCAGGCTTTGACGATAACCATGCTCGTGCGTCTCGTGAATACGGCTCACGACACAATGCAAGCTCACCAGCATCATGAGCGTCGGATTCAAGAATTGAGATGGACCAGCTGGACATAGGAACAGGTGAGGGGAGCGCCAGGTGCGCGTCTCAGACAAGCCGGATATGCCATGTCAGCTCCCTCTGTTCACCACTCGGAGCCCTCATCAGTCGCGAGGCCGGGTAGCGGTTCACCGTGGATCAACTCATAGACGGCGCAAAAGTCGGCGCCGTCCACGCGAGAGTGCTCACCGCTCACGTGCATTGTCACCGCCCAGCCGTTGCTCGGCTCGATTGCCATCACGAAGAAATAGAGTGCGGGATAAAGCTCTCCGAGCCTGCGATAGACAGGCTCGGGAATGTTATTGGCGGTACTGATCCACAGGAGCAGGCAATCAGGCTGCTGGTCCATGAAGGCGGTTTCCAGGGCATTCTTGCGCGTGCCCCAATATGGGCCTGCGCATTCGTCTTCACTCGGCAACGGGATGATGCAATCGAAGTCGAACGCAGGGTCATCCCCCTCCTCGTCAACTGCAAAACAGTGGTCGAGGAAGTGTGCGATGTCGGCTTCAGGACCAGTGATGGTGATGACGTTGTCGACGAGATTTGGCATCAGGTAGATCCTTCCGGGGATAAGCACGTTCTCAATTAGAGGTCTCAGGAAATGGCGATGGCAAGCCCTGATGTTGAGCCGGCCGGAACGCGAGGAGGTTGGATGCGGAGAATTGATGACAGGTGCAATCCCTGAGGCCGACGCGAGCATCACCGCGCGTCTTCCACAGCCGATGCTTCGGCTTCAAGAGCGGAGCTCCTTCTGTCCTACATGCCCGGACATGCGCGCACGCGAACTCTCGCGTGGACACGAAAGGCCATTGTCATCCGAAACAAACGGTGCGTACCCTTCAGAAGCGGACATTCTGGAGGTGCCGACATGGGGTGCGACATCCATTGCTACGCGGAGCGCAAAATCAGGGGAAGGTGGCGAATGATGCGCGGTAAGCACCTGATCCGGCATCGCGATTACAGGATCTTCGCCTTTTTGGCTGACGTTAGAAACGATGAGGGAGTTCCGCCAATTGCACAGCCACGCGATTTGCCGGATGACACCAGCGATGGTGTGGCGGCGGGTTTCAGGAGGTGTGATGACGCACATTCAGTCTCTTGGCTGAGCATATCAGAACTCCTTGACTACGATTACGACCGCATCGTCACCGTGGAAGAGCGCCGTGCCGCGATGGCAGTTCATTCCAAGTATCGGGGGAGCGCAGTTATGGCTGAGGAGGTTGGAGTGATGGCAGTTCGCGAACTGCTTGGAGAGGACTTTTTCGACGAGCTTCAGGAGCTGAAGACATGTGGCGTTGAACGCATTGTGTTTTGGTTCGACAACTGACTGTTAGGGGCAGTCGCATCTCAAGCGATCTGTCATCAGGCTTCGGAGGAATGTGGGTCCCAGAACGAAAGGGAATTGCGATGTTGGATACGAGCTTTAATACCGCCAGCCTATCGTCAATGGCCGATCTCATGAGGATCATGACCGCAGAGGTTCGCTCCTTCTACGCGACGGCTCGTCCACACCAGGTGTGGGTGCCTCGCCTCTTCGCTGTTGTGCCGGTTGGCGTCGTCGTGATGTCGTGCCCGGACGACGATGCGGACGACCGCGAGACGATTTATGACGATCTCCGGCTCAAGCTGCGTCTGCTGGAAGCAGACTGCTACGTGCTCGCCGCGGAAGCGTGGATGGGAAACGCTGGTTCAGCGCTTCGACCCAGCCAGCAGCCTGCCCGCCGTGAGGTGATGATCTTGAGCGCTGCCGATCGGCGCGGAGCCACGCAAGGCGCGGCGTACGAGCTCATGCGCGACTGGTCAACAGGAGGCGTTAAAGAGTTGGCGGAGCTGCCGTCCGGAAAGGAGCTGACCGGGCCCATCTTCGAACTGCTGCGGGAGCCTCGGCCAGCCAAGCCTGTCGGTGGCAAAGCGTTATAGACATATTGCGAAATGTCTATAACAGCTTATCTATAGGCAAACCACAAATTGTCTATAGCGGAGGGTGTCATGCGGGAAATCGACCTCGTTTACCGGACGATGTTCGCAGAACTCGGCCAGCGTTGCATGGACGCCCAATTCGTTCGGGACTTCCGGATCGAGAAGGTGGACGGCACCTTTTCCGTGGAGGGAGCCTTCTTCAAGATGAGGGTCAAGGAGCGGGACTACTGGTATCACAAGGGATCCACGGCGGATGGCCGCAAGCAGATCTATGTCGGTCCTGTTGCCGACTCCGAGATCACCCAGCGGGTGCAGGAGTTCGAGCGCATCAAGGACGATCAGAAGGCCCGTCGCAAGCTCGTTTCGACGCTCGTCCGTGAGGCGGGCCTTCCTGCGCCCGACCGCTTCACCGGGGATGTGGTCGACGCTCTGGCGGCGGCCGGCATGTTCCGGCTCCGGGGCGTTCTCGTCGGGACCGTGGCCTTCCAGTGTTATGCCGGATTGCTTGGGGTCAGGCTGGGTGGCTCCGCCTTGCAGACCGGCGATGCCGATTTCGCCCAGTCCCATGCGATCTCGGCCGCCGTCGCGGACACACTTCCCCCGATGCTCGACATTCTCCGCAAGCTCGATCCCACCTTCCGTGAGATCCCTAGCCAGACGGACGCACGCAGATCCTTCGCGTTCGAGAACAAGGACCGCTACCGGATCGAGTTCCTGACCCCTAATATGGGATCTGCCGATCATGATGGGAAACCTGCACCCATGCCCGCGCTCGGGGGTGCCTACGCCCAACCGCTTCGCTTCCTGGACTTCCTCCTGACCGATCCGGTCCGCTCGGTGATGCTCCACCGCAGCGGGATTGCCGTTACCGTTCCGGCCCCGGAGCGTTATGCCGTTCACAAGCTGATCGTGGCCTCGCGGCGCCAGGCCGACGGCAACGGCATCCTGAAGCGGGACAAGGATGTGAAACAGGCCGAGATCCTGATGGACGCCCTGATCAAGACGCGGCGCCATTCGGAACTGGCGGAAGCCTACGCCGAAGCCTGGAAGCGCGGCCCGTCCTGGAAGGAAGGCATCGCCAAGGGCATGGGCTTCATGAGCGGGAAGCTGCTTGCGCCGATCGTGGACGGCCTGGCCATCGGCCTCACGGAGATTGAGGAGGAACCCGAAAAGTATGGCGTTGGGGCATCGGCTGCGAAGAGGCGGTTTTAGGAATAGCCACGCAACAAGGCGGACCCACAGGATGGCTTCGCCCGATCCGTCTGTCCTTGTCAGGATTGACACCGGACGCCAGGAGGTAGCTCAAGAGCGCTCGTCGTGAGTCACCTTTTGAGACGATTGAGACGGAATGACCGATCTGCATCCTCCAGGCCACGAGGCCTTTATCCCGCAGGTGATCGAGATCCACGGTTACACGGTTCATCTCCAACAAACCGCGCTCGAGTGGATGGCTGTGATGACGCCTCCCCGGGAGCGGCCGAGCATCATCCTTGCCGCGGATCAGGAAACCGTGCTGACGAAGGCTCGTCAGTGGATCGAGGCCCATGCCGCAGGCGGTCAGGAAAGCCCATGACTGACCGCCAGATCCAATTGACTCCCGGCAGCTCGACCTCCTCCTGGATGACGCCATCGTCGCCAGCGTGGTGCGGAGCGCATCACGCAAACCAGCGGTCTGGACGGCCGAACTGCTCGAGGAGCTTCCCGCGGCGTATTGGCCGGCACCGTTCACGGACATCGAACGTGCCTTCGCGAACTTCGGCGAGCTCTGCGCGTGGCTGGGCCACCCAGAGCTCAAACCCATCCGCAGTGACGCGGCAATGTTCTGAGGTCTCCGGCCCGGTCGGATAAAGGGGGAGGGGCAGCAACCAATCTGAAGGGCCTCTGCAACCCTTACATTTGGATCGGTTCGTTTCCTTGAACACGGCTGTCGCGGGAATGGTCCTGCTACGGCGACGTCAAKTGCAGGACGCCGTTATAGGAGGTAATCTTCGTTAGATCGAAGGTGAGGTCGCCCAAGCGCCAGGACTGAAGGACCACAACGGCATCGCCGATGGTTTTGGGCTTCACGCCGCCACCATCCGAGACACGACTGATCGACACAGTCTTTTCCGGTCGAGCCGGATGCGATCCTCGGGGCAAAGGACTTGGGCGTACGTCGTCAGACTATATGTGGTTTCTCCTTTCTTACCCAACTACCCAAAAGCAGGTCCGCCCCGGAGGGGAGGCGAACAGAGGGATCGTCCCCCTCGGGGCCATCCGCACCAACATCCATCCAGCCGGGAACTCGAGCCGCTAGAGCTCTACGATGACCTTGCGAGGTGTTGGAGTGGTCCCGCCTTTAATGGACATTGCGTCGATCCAGACGACTTTCCCATTTTTGTATCGCCTCTCGTGCCCGCGCCGGAGGTGAGGAGACTTGGGGCTATGGGAACCTTCGCCCCGTTGCCAGACAATCCTGTCGATCTCATTCAGGCGCAGTTTGATGACGCTTGTCGCCAGGAGAGGGACCAACCCGGCCGAAACACGCCCTCGGTTAGCCGACTTGGAGCGCGGACGTTTCCTGTGTCGTGACGGTGAAGGCCTCATCGTCGGGAGGGACGGACGTGAGCATGAACGCGGACAGCATGACGTGCAGAGAGATCATGCCTGACCATGCATCGCGGTAAGCCTGATCGCAATCGGCCCCTTCCTCCACGCGGACCCGCGTCACCATCTCGGCCGCGCCTGTGCCTTCCTGCTGAGTCTCGACTCGGAGCAGAAACAGGGAGCGGTATATGAACGAGTTTCCGCGGCGACGACCGAAATTAAGCAGGACGATTGAGCCGTCATCCTGTTCCGTCGCCCTCGTCACGAGTTCCGTCACCTCGGGACGGTGGACCTCGGGATGGTGGGTCAACTCATGAATGAAAACGCAATCGGGGAATGGCAGCCGCATCCGTCCTTCCGCAACCCAGCGCGTAAATGCGTCCGTGAGCTTCCGGCGAGATGCCTCGTTCGCGTCCCGGCCCGCAACCAACCCGTCACCGAAATCGTAACTTGGGATCGCCTAGTCCTGCCGCCGATAGAAGTCTGCCAACGGCTTGGGGAATCCGTCACCCATGCCTTGAAGGACCTGCCGCTTCCGTAGGGCTTCAACGAACGTCACGTAGTCCATGACTAGAGTTCCACATCGACCGTGAATGGTTTCGGAGCCGCGCCACCCTTGACCGATGTCGCCTCAATCCAGAGGACCTTTCCGTCTGGATAGCGACGCTCGTGACCGCGGCGGATGTGAGGAGCCTTCGGGCTGTGGGAGCCTTCCCGCTTCCGCCACACGAGCTTGTCGAGCGCGTTGAAGCGGACCGTGAGAACCTTCGTCGCCGGGAGAGGGTTCAGTCCCGCCGATACCCGTCCTCTATTGGCTGACTCGAGAGAGATCGTCTCCGCTTCTGTGGCTGCGAGAAATTCACCATCTGGCTTCGCAGCGACCAACGCAAAAGAGCAAATCATCGTGTCGAAGATCATGCCCCGCGCCCATTTCATCGTAACGTCGCCGCCGACCCCTTCCGCGCCTTCCTCAATTGCCAGTGCAATGTCAGGGGCGTAGCTGCCAAGACTGTCGCTCGTGGGGTGCCGGCGGAACCGGATTGCAACGGGCCAGCGAACGATCGGCCCACCGTCTTTCCTACGAGCAAATGTCAGCAGAACGAAGTAGCCATCGTCCTCCTCCTGCGCTCGCACTGCGAAGTGATGCCTGGGGCCTTCAAGCAGGAATACGACTTCGGGAAACGGCAACCGAACTGGCCGCTCCGCCATCCATTGAAGAAACATGCGGGAGAAATCCAAGGCAGGGCCCGTCTTTCTCCCCGGGGAATAAAACTGCGACCCGAAATCGTAATTGGGGATCGCCCAATCCAAGCGTCGATAGATCTCATTCAAAGCCTTGGGGCGGCCCGCCGATCCCATCTCCTGAAGCACCTGCCGCTTCCTTAAGGCCTCTACAAACGTCACGTAATCCACTTTACACCTTCTGCTGTCGCCACCTGCGATCCGCCGCCGGCACTGCGGCACAGCCGTCTACCATGCAGCCACCGCTCGAGGGAGTGTCGTGGCAACCCTCACAACTGCGACGTGTTCGCTCGGTTAACGACCGGAAGGGCCCGACCTTTCGGGATCGTTCCCGCCATCCAGTCGAGGAGTCCGAGCGGCAGTCCCTCGCGCTTGATCATCTCGGCATGTTGCCGGAAAGCGGGCACATAAATGCTCGATGAGGAGCAGCGCCCTAATGGCGACCAACAGTAGACACCCAGATAGTCTCCCTCGTCGGCCCAGTTTGAGACGGTGTGTACGAACCGAACAGCCACGTTTTCATTGTTATGATTGAGGATCACTGTTCCTCGGCACGGCCGGCTTGCGGCCTCAGCAAACTAAGGAATGATCATGGCTACGAAACAGAAGGACGGACCTTCACAACCCAGCAGGAGCCGGAAGGCGCCGACGAAGTCGGCCTCCAAGTCCGTCTCCCGGTCTGCCACGAAGAAGGAAGCTGGCGCGCCCAAGCCTGCACAGCCCAAGGGGATGGCAGGCTCCCGGTCCGCGACGAAGTCCCAGGCGGTTCCCGCAAAGTCCCGTTCCTCCGCAGGATCGCGCACGGCAGCACGTTCGACCTCCGGGGCATCGCAATCACGTTCCACGACGCGGGCCCGCTCCGCGTCCCGCTCACGGTCTCAAAGCAGTCTGCTGAACCCGATGGCATGGCTCTCGAGTCTTGAGACAACGCTCATTTCCCCACAAGCACGCGCGGTAATGGCGGAAGCTCTCAGGGCGGTCGCGAACGTTCTGGAGAAGCCACAAGGTAGCGAGCAGGAGCAGGGCAGCGGCCTGCAGCAGGGCAGGGACGCCGTGTCGGCCGCAGGAAGCCTTGGCGCTGAGATCGTCGCTGCTCCGCTGGAGGTCGCAGYGGCGGCCATCGGAGCCGCAGGGGAGGTCGTAACCAGCGCCTTGGGCGGTTCGTCGGGCGAGGACCGCGGCAACGGTGAAAGCAGCAAAGGCCGCAGACGGTCCTTCTCGCGCAAGAAGTCCTCGGCAGGCACCTAGCCAACGCAGTGATCGGCCGGACAGAAAGCAGATCTTCCAGGCTCAGCCCTGTCCGGCTGCCGTCGAACCTTGATGAGAACGCTCCAAGTCAAGAGGCTGTTAGTTCTTTGATCGCCATAGTCACGACATCTTGCCCTCACACAGGGTCGAGGGACGGAACAATGGAGTTTGACAATAGCAGCATCAAAAACAGCCAAAGCTGGTACAACGGCAACCACGAAGGCGAACCCGGCATTGAGGAAGCCGTTGCAGCCCTCGCCCGAGTTGGCTGCTGTGGTCGGATCGTCCCCGCTGCCGCGCACGGAAGTTGTGAGCAAGGTGTGGGAATACATCAAGGCCAACAATCTGCAGAACCCTGAGAACAAACGCGAGATCTTGGCTGACGAAAAGCTCCAGGCGGTGTTTGGCGGCAAGGACAAAATCAGCATGTTCGAGATGAACAAATACTTCGCTCAGTATCTCTCCTGAGTAGGAGCATGCAATGACACGCCTGCCCCGCCAGAGGTCTGGCGAGGCGGGCGTGCCGTCTGTCACCTTACCTGTCGTACTCGGTTAGATCGATTCCTTGAGGTCCTTAGCAGCGCGGAAGGCGATCTTCTTCGAGGCTTTGATCTTCACCGGTTCGCCGGTCTGCGGGTTGCGCCCCATGCGCGCAGCGCGCTTGCGGACCTGCAGAATGCCAAGACCCGTCAGGCGGATCTTGTCGCCCTTCTTCAGGCTCTTGGCGATGATCTCGATCACTTGGGTGAGCATCTCATTCGCCTGACRCTTCGGGAGTTCGTGCACTGTGGAAAGCGTCTCCGCGATGTGGCGCAGGGTCAGGATACCGTTGGTGCTGGCAGCCGCTTTCGCAGACTTCTTGGCTGCCTTTGCAGTGGTCTTGGCAGCCGTCTTAGCCGCTGTCTTCGTGGGCTTCTTGGCTGCTGTGCGGGCAGTTCCCGTCGCTTTAGCCGTCTTGTTTGCTGCGGCTTTACGGGCCGGGGCTTTCCTGGCTGTGGCTTTGGTTGCAGATTTCGCCATGCGTGAGACCCTCCTGATGGGCTATTAACCTTGCGGTCAGTCGATGAGCAAAGTGCTTGCCTCTCAGAATTGATCCAGAGAGTTGTTTCCTCAATAGCCATACAAGCATGAGTTCACAGGATCTTGGGTCAGCACGAGATTTGCGACGGATTGCTCGTCAGGCAACCAGACGAGCAACTCCTGCGGGAGAAGGGCAGGGACTGGGTTCCGACACACAGCGTTGCTGATGCGGGACCCAGGCTTGGATCAGGCTACCAGGAAGAGTTCATTCTCTCGCCAAGCCGGGCAGGCTCGTCCTCCGTTCGGGCGCGCTGTCGCAATGCGCGCCTGAAAGCGGGTTTGAGCCTCGTTGAGCAGACGGCGTTTTCGGGCGAGCGGCTGGGAGGCTGTTGTGGTGGCCTGCACAACGGCGGCAGCCGCCGCGTACAGATCGGCGGTGGCGGCATCCAGGCCGGTATCCCGCTCGAACAGGACAAGGCCTGCCAAGTGCTGCCTGAGGAGCGTCTGCAGTTCACGCAGGTAGGGCAGGTCTCCTCCGAACTCGATGGCCCTCACAGTTGGGGCGATCGGTGCCAACTTCTCCTCGATCGCGTCGGTGAAAGATTTCTCCGTCATGAGCAACCGTCTCCAGGTCAGAGGACGCCCGCCCAGCCCTGCGTCCACACGAGAAAACATGCACTTTCATGGTTAACTAAGGGCTTCGAGCGAGAAGGGAAAGCGACACAACAAGGGCCTGCCACGATTGCATGGGAAGCGCTCTCACACGCTTTTCTCACTACTTCAGTGGCCATATTTGCAGAGCACTATCAGAACCGATCTCATGTTCCCTCCCAGGAAATCTAAGGTTCGGCCGCCGCTGCGCTGCCTCTGTTTCGCCTGTTGTTGACGCACTTCGGGAGAAGGGTAGGATAGCAGCGCGGTGTTGCAACCGGCATCGCATGCGCCCTGACTGGAGCTTGGAAGAGGCTTCAGTTAGGGCGTCCTCATTTCGACAGGTGGCGATGCTGCCACAGATTGGGGCGAGGGGACTGGCTTCACAAGGGCAATCGAAACCAGAAAACCTGCAATCCGCCGACAGAACGCGGAGCAGAGGATGTGGGATGCAATCGTGGCCCTGAGACTTAGCTTGCCAACTTGACGAGCTGTGGCTCGCGCAGCATGTAGCCGCGGCCCCAGACGGTCTCGATGTAGTTCCTGCCGCCTGAAGCCTCCGCGAGCTTCTTGCGCAGCTTGCAGATGAACACGTCGATAATCTTGATCTCAGGTTCATCCATACCGCTATACAGATGATTGAGGAGCATCTCTTTGGTGAGCGTGCTGCCCTGGCGCTGAGCCAGAAACGCCAGGATCTTGTATTCCGTGCCGGTCAGGTTCACCCGACGTCCTGCGATCTCAGCCTGTTGAGCCTGAGGTTTGACCGTCAGATCGCCGCATTGGAGCACCGCTTCGGTCTGATCGGACGAGCGGCGGATGATGGCCTGCATGCGGGCGATGAGTTCGTCCTTGTGAAACGGCTTGGTGAGGTAATCATCGGCGCCATAGCCGAGGCCTCTGACCTTGTTCTGGATACCGTCTAGGCCTGAGAGGATCAGGACGGGCGTGCTCACCTTGGCAAGCCGCAGCTGGCGCAGGACCTCATAGCCTGACATGTCCGGGAGGTTGAGATCGAGCAGGATGATGTCGTAGTCGGGGAGCCGGCCGAGATCGATGCCGTGCTCGCCCAGATCGGCCACGGAGATCTGGACGTTGAGGCGCTGGAGCATAAGCTCAATGCTCTGAGTGACAGAGATGTCATCCTCAATCAGCAACACCCGCATCTCACCACCTCCCCGAGACCTCAGCTACTGTGAGGGAAGTATGCTCAACGAGGAGTTAACGCCGGTGGCACGTTCACGCTTTTACGGCGCCGACCCTGTTCCAAGGGTCAAGAGGATTAGCCGGCTAACTATGTGGCTGCCAGATTGAAATGTCCGCTAGCCTGCAAAGCAGAAATGTCACTCCGCGGCGGCGAGGCGAGCCAGTGCCCGCTCACGTTTGGCGGCGATGGCCGGATCGGACATCACATCAGTCTTGCGTCCCGGTTTGGAACCCCGCGGCTTGTAGCCGGTCTTCTCGCTGTTGGTCTTGACCTTCGGTCGAGGAAGCTGGTCCTGCCGCTCCTTGATATAGGCCAGCACCTCGCCC